>JAATFJ010000019.1 GCA_015655255.1 Actinomycetales bacterium
CGCCCAGTACATGTTCGGCATGATCCTCGACTCCGGCCCGGCCGCACGCGTGGGCGCCGACAGCATCATCGTCGCGAGTCGCCCCGAGGGCGAGCCCGAATTCGTCAAGCACCTGAGCTGGGAGCTCGAGGGGACGGCGGCGGAGCTCGTGCTCTCCAGCCAGCTCACCGACGTCGCCGGTCCGCGCATCTCACTGCGCCAGGTCGACGGCCTCCCCCTCATCAAGGTGCGCATCCCCACCTACGAGGGCGGACGACACATCGCCAAGCGCGCGCTGGACATCCTCGTCTCCGCCGTCGCGCTCATCCCGATCGCGCTTCTCACGCCCGTCATCGCCGCTCTCATCAAGATCGACTCCCGCGGGCCGGTGTTCTTCCGGCAGGAGCGCGTCGGCCGCGAGGGGAAGACGTTCCGCATCCTCAAGTTCCGGTCGATGCGCACCGATGCTGAAGCGCAGCTCGCGTCGCTCGCCAGCCAGAACGAGGGCGCCGGCGGCGTCCTGTTCAAGATGAAGAACGACCCGCGCGTGACGCGCTTCGGTCGCATCCTGCGCAAGTTCTCGATCGACGAGCTGCCGCAGTTCTGGAACGTGTTCATCGGGGACATGAGCGTCGTCGGGCCCCGCCCGCCGCTGCCGCGCGAAGCTGTCTCCTATGACGGCACCGTGCTCCGTCGCCTCTACATCAAGCCGGGGATCACAGGGCTGTGGCAGGTGTCCGGGCGCAGCGACCTCAGCTGGGAGGAGAGCGTGCGTCTCGACCTCCGCTATGTGGAGAACTGGTCGGTCATGAGCGACCTGCAGATCATGTGGCGCACCGTCAAGGTGATGATCCACCCGAACGGAGCGTACTGACCGGATGGGGTCCCCAGATACCCTCACCCTCGCGATGGTGGGCACCCGCGGTGTTCCCGCCGCCTACGGCGGCTTCGAGACGGCGGTCGAGGAGGTCGGCAAGCGTCTCGTCGCGCGCGGTCATGAGGTCGTCGTGTACACGCGCGGCTCCGCGCGCAGGGAGAAGGACTACCTCGGCATGCGCGTGGTCCACCTCCCCGCCGTCCCCGTGAAGCAGGTGGAGACCCTCAGTCACACCGGGCTCTCGGCCCTGCACCTCGGCACGCGCCGTCGCCCCGATGCGGCCTTCGTCTTCAACGCCGCGAACTCGCCGTTCCTGCCGCTCCTGCGCCTGCGCGGTGTGCCCATCGCGCTGCATATGGACGGCCTCGAATGGCGGCGGTCGAAGTGGGGGCCCCGCGGCAAGGCCTACTACCGCTGGGCCGAGCAGTTCGGCGTGCGTCATGCTGATGCGCTCATCGCCGACGCTCCCGGCATCGCCGACTACTACCGGCATCAGTTCGATGTGCCCACGGCCCTCATCCGTTACGGCGCCCCGCTCCTTGAGCAGGCCCCCACCGCGGGCATCGAGGACCTGGGCCTCGGCCCCGCGGGCTACCACCTCGTCGTCGCGCGCTTCGAGCCGGAGAACCACGTGTGGGAGATCGTCGAGGGCTACCGCCGCAGCGCCGCCGTGCTCCCTCTCGTCGTCGTGGGGTCCGCGCCCTACTCCGCCGAGTACACGCAGCGCGTCCATGCCGCCGCCGACGACGATCCCCGCATTCGCTTCCTCGGCGGGGTCTACGACCAGGACCTCCTCGACACGCTGTACGCGCATGCCCTGACCTACGCGCACGGGCATTCCGTGGGCGGTACGAATCCCTCGTTGCTCCGGGCGATGGGGGCGGGCACGGCGGTCATCGCCTACGACGTCGCCTTCAACCGCGATGTGCTCGACGGCAACGGCTGGTTCTTCGGCGATGCCGAGGCGGTCGCCACGGCGTTCGTCGCCGCGGAGGAGAAGCCAGGGCGCACCGCCGAGAGCGGGACGCGCAATCGCGTGCGCGCCGCGGAGGCCTTCCGCTGGGACGACGTGGCGACGGAGTACGAGAACCTCGCTCGCGCGATCGCGCGGGGCGAGAGCGTGCATCCGCAGGCCCGGCGGGCACGCCGCCGCACGGAGGAGTGGCCCGGATGACCGCGCCGACCGTGCTCGTCGCCCATCCCGGCGCCGAGCTCTTCGGCTCCGACCGCATGCTCGAGGAGAGCGTCATCGGACTGCGCGAGGCCGGGGCACGCGTCGTCGTCGCCCTGCCCGGCGAGGGGCCGCTCATCGCCCGGCTCCGTGCCGCGGGTGCGGAGGTCGTCATCCTCCCCCAGCTCGTGCTCCGCAAGGCGCTGCTGAAGCCGCGGGGCTGGCCGACCCTGTTCCGCGATGTGTTCCGGGGCCTCGGTGCGGCCTGGAGGCTCATCGGCCGGGTACGTCCCGCTGCCGTGTACGTATCGACGATCACCATTCCGCAGTGGCCGCTCGTCGCCCGCCTGCGCCGCCGCCCCGTGGTCAGCCATGTGCACGAGGCCGAGGCATCGGGCAACGGCATCGTCAACCGTGTGCTCTACGCGCCGCACCTCCTCTCGCGCACCGTGCTCGTCAACAGCGCGTTCAGTCTCGCGACCATCCGCGGGGCACTGCCCGCGCTCGCGAAGAAGGCCCGCGTCGTCTACAACGGCGTGGCCGCCCCCGCCTCCCCGACACCGCCCCGAACGGCGCTGGACGGCCCGCTTCGCGTGCTCTACATCGGCCGCCTGTCCCCGCGCAAGGGACCGGATCTCGTCGTCGAGGCGGCAGGTACGCTGCAGCGCGCGGGACAGCCCGTGCGGGTCACTCTTCTCGGTGCCGTGTTCGAGGGCTACGAATGGTTCGAGCAGGAGCTGCGCGCCGCGGCGGAGGCGTCCGGCGCCGAGGTCGTCTTCGCCGGCTTCGCCGCGGACATCTGGCCGTATCTCGCCGACGCCGATGTGCTCGTCGTCCCCTCTCGCCTCGATGAGCCCTTCGGGAACACGGCCGTGGAGGGCGTCCTCGCGCTCCGCCCCGTCGTCGCGAGCGACAGC
>JAATFJ010000095.1 GCA_015655255.1 Actinomycetales bacterium
AGGACTTCTCCGGCGTATGCGGTGAAGGACACGCCCTGCACCCTGTTCCCGCCCAGATCTTCCACTCGCAGCACGACACGGTCCGTCGCCGTCCCCCGCTCGGGGAACAGCTCGCTCTGCTCGCGGCCGACCATGGTCGAGATGACCTCGTCGATCGTGCTGTCCACAACGTCCTTCGTCACGATCGTTGCGCCGTTCCGCATGACAGTGAGCCGGTCGCACAGCTCGAACACTTCCTCGAGGCGGTGCGAGACGTAGACAATGGCGACGCCATCCTCGCGCAGCCCACGAAGAACGGCGAACAGGTCTGTGATCTCCGTGTCTGTCAGCGACGCCGTCGGCTCATCGAGGATGAGAACCTTCGCATCGCTCGCGAGAGCACGGGCGACGGCGACCATCGTCTGCTCCACCGGGGAGAGATCTCCGGCAAGCGTGCGGAGAGAGATCCGCTGATTAAGGCGGTCAAGCTGCGCCCGCGCTCGCCGACGAACTTCCCGACCATCGACGATGCCCGCGCGGCTGGGCAGCACCTCGCCCATGAGAATGTTCTCCGCGACCGAGATCGTCGGCACGGTGGAGAGCTCCTGGTAGAGGGCGACGACCCCTGCGCGACGCGCGGCGCGGACATTGCTGAACTGCGCCTCCTCCCCCGCGCAGCGGATCGTTCCCGCATCGGGACTGTAGAGGCCCGTAAGGATCTTGATGAGCGTCGATTTCCCCGCGCCGTTCTCACCGAGGAGGGCGTGGATCTCCCCCGGCAGGACGGAGAACTCGACGCCGCGCAGGGCGTGGACGCCATCGAAGCTCTTGACGATGCCGTCGGCCTCGAGTGCGGGGACGCGCCTCATCGCGCCGGGCTGTTCCGTCCTGGTCATGATCCGGCCTCCGGGAAGGGGTTGCACTGCAGCACGACCTTGGGGTGCGAGCCGGAGACGTGCACGGCGAAGGCCTCCGCGGCGTCCTCCAGCAGGAAGACGGCCTGCGTGAGCTCGCCAACGTCGAGCTGCGGGAGGATCTGCAGCGCCCGGGGGAACGCGTACGGCGAGACGAAGACACCTGTGAGGGTGAGCTCCTTGAGGTACAGGTATCGCGAGAGGTTGAGCGGCAGGTCGAAGTCCTCCGGGTACATCGCCCCGTAGACGACCGTCGCCCCCGGCGCCGCAATGTCAAGCAGCCCCCGCACAGCGCGCACAGATCCGGAGGCGTCGATGACGACGTCGTAGCCCGCGCCTCCCGTGATCTCCACCGCACGCGCGTTCTGGTCCTCGCCGACCGGATCGATCACGTGCAGCGCACCGTGACGGAGAGCCATGGCGCGCCGATCCGCGATCGGTTCGATGAGGGTGAGCGAGGTCGCCCCGTACCGGCTCATGACCTGCAGGACGAGCTGCCCGATGGGGCCGCCGCCGCAGATGGCTACGCGGTCGCCCGCGCGGACCCGCGTCTTGTCCGCGATACGCACGGCCACCGATGTCGGTTCGAGGAGGCAGCCCGTGAGGAGCGACACCTCGTCCGGCAGCCGGTACACCTGCGACTCGTGCCACGTGACCGTCTCCGCCATGCCCGGACGGTTGTACTCCTGCACGTATGCGCAGAACTGCTGCTTCCCCTCCTGGCAGGCGCGACAGGTCCCGCAGAAGCGGAGGAAGTTCCCCGCGACGCGATCCCCGATGCGCAGCCCGTTGCGGTGCGCCCGCTCCCCCAGCGCCTCGACGACGCCGGACAACTCGTGTCCCAACCCAATCGGCACATCCGTGCCGAAGAAGCCCTCGGCGAGGTGGGGATCGGATCCGCAGATGGCCGAGTAGGCCACCCGGATGCGCACGTCCTCGGGCCCCAGCTCCGGTTCGGGGAAGTCCACGACGCCGATGAGGCCCCGCGTACTCTCGTCCGGGTCCCTCAGACTGCCGATTCGTGTCACGGCCACGGTTCTCATATCCGTCTCCGCCTTCTCGTCAGGACGCCGTGATTGCGCGACGGATCGCGGCGATGGTGGCGTCGAGGCCATATCCGTGCTTGTCGCGGAGCTGCTCGTCCTCGCCGAAGCCCGCATACACCTGGGGGATCCCGAGCCGCTCGAACGCGGTCAGGCCCACCCTGTTGTCCGCGATCACGTCGGCGATCCGCGAAGCCAACCCGCCATAGGCGAGGTGGTCCTCGAGGACGACGAAACGCCCCTGCGTGTCCTCCGCCGACCGCAGCACGAGCTCCTCGTCGAGGGGCTTGAGGGTGAACATATCCACCACCCGCACCGAGACGCCCTCAGCCGCGAGGACATCCGCGGCGTCCAGAGCCTGTGCGACCGTGGTCCCGTGCGTGAACACCGTCACGTCCGACCCGTCCCGCGCGATGATCCCCTTCCCGATCCGCACCTCGTGCGTACCGGGCTCGTAGAGCACCCGATCCTTCTTCCCCACCGCGAGACGGATGTACAAAGGACCCGTCATGCCCATCGACTGGCGGATGATCTCCCCCACCATCACCGGATCCCCCACCGACGTCACCGTCATATTCGTCAACGCGCACATGAGAGCGAGGTCCTCCACCGCGTAATGCGTCGACCCTCCATTTCCGACCAGGCCCCCATGCGTGCCGATGATCTTCACCGGGAGGTTCGGATAGCACACGTCCGTGCGGACCTGCTCCAGAGCCCGCATCGACAGGAACGGTAGCATCCCGGACACGACCGGGATGTTCCCGTCGTACGCCAGCCCCGCAGCGATCCCCACGCACGCCTGCTCCGCCAGCCCCACGTCCACGAAACGATCCGGGAACTTGTCGCGGAACTCCACCAGCGTCGCCCCGATATCCGGAGTCAGCACCCACAGATTCGGGTACTCCTCCCCCAGCTCGGCGAGCGTCGATCCGATCACGGACCGCGCCGACAGCATCTCCCCAAAGGTAAAGGTCACAGGCATCAGACAGACTCCTTCTCACGAGTAGTGTGCAGCGCCGCAAGGGCACGCTCCAGATCAGCAGCACCGAGGGAACCCGCATGCCAGGCGAGGTTGCGCTCCATGAAGTCCACGCCCTTGCCCTTCACGGTCTCCGCGATGATCACGGTCGGGACATCGCTGTCCACCGCGGGCAGCCCGTCCAGCGCAGCGACGAGCTGAGCCATGTCGTGGCCGTCGACCTCGATGACGTTCCACCCGAACGCCCGCCACTTATCCGGATACGGTTCGAACATCACCCGCTCCTCCGCGAAACTCGTCATCAACTGACGGTTGCGGTCCACGATCGCGACGAGATTGCCCAAGCGGTTGCTGCGGGCCGCCATGATCGCCTCCCACACCGACCCCTCCCCGCTCTCCCCATCCCCGAGAAGCGTGAACACCCGATGCGCATCACCACGATGCCGAGCACCCAGCGCCATCCCCACCGCAAGCGGAAGACCATGACCCAATGACCCCGTCGACGCCTCCACGCCCGGGAGCTGCACCTTGCACGGATGCATCCCGTACGCGCTGTCGAGCTGACCGTACGTCTGGACGATCCCCTCGTAGGAGAAGAACCCGCGGATCGCCATCGCGATGTACATGCACACCGCCGCGTGACCCTTGCTCAGCACGAAACGGTCGCGCCCGGGATTCGTGATGTCCGAGGGGTCCACGCGCATCCCGTACTGGAACAGCGCCGTGAAGATGTCCGCGGCGGACAGGTCACCGCCGATGTGCACGGAGCCCTCATACGTTCCGCACAGCTGCAGAAGCTTCTCCCGGAGCTCGAACGAAAGCTCCTCGAGCTCCTCGACGGTGTGCGGATCCCCGGTTCTCGTCAGGGGTTTCGTGTCCACTGATTCCTCCTCATCGACGGGTCGATGGAAGGCTCCCAGCGGGATCGTCATCGACTCTCGGGTTCTGTGGTCACCCACATCGGTGTGGGGACGAGGCGAAAGTAGCACGATCTTATTTACATGTAAACAAGATTGTTGATAAAAATGTGAACTCCCGATCTCCTGTCCATCTGAGAGAGTGGCAATGGCGGGTTCTGGGGAGGGAAGCGATGCAGATGGACACACCGGCGCGCAAGGCGCAGAGAGACGACATCGTCACGGAGCCCTTGCCTGACATCATCGATCATGAGAATTTCACTCCCCGCCTTCTCGCCCTCCTCTCCAACGCCATGGTGTGGCGTGAGTCTCAAGAACTCCGACGTCGCTACGGGCTGGGCACGAACGACTGGCGGGTTCTGTCGGCTGTCGCGATCCATCCGGGAATCACGGCCACCGGAGTAACGGATTTTCTCGGCGTGAACAAGGCTGTGGTGTCGAAGAGCACCAATGTCCTCGTCAATCGCGACCTCATCGCTCTGTGGGACGGCCCGCGGGGATCGCGCCCGATGTACCTCACAAAAGCCGGAGCAGAGATGCACGATCTCATGCTCCCCATCTCACTCCGAGGCCAAGACATCGTGCGCTCCGCAATGACTGCCGCCGAAATCTCCCATCTCAACGAACTGCTGCGCCAGATGATCGATGAGACGCGCAGGCAGACGACTTCGGACAGTGAGGCCGCTGCACGACGAGAGACTTCGGCCCGCTAAGGTCCGCGGCGAAGGGGGCACCAGCGTGCCCTCCTTCCGCAGCGGGTTCTCGCCCACGGTTATCGACATGGACCACCGCGCCCAGGTTCGCGACTTCCTCGCCACGCTCATCGGCGAGCTGCCGACGCGCAGCGAGGATTTCCGACGACTGTGGGCCTCGCACGACGTGAAATACCCCCGCTCGGGCGTGAAGACTTTCCATCACCCGGAGGTCGGAGTGCTCGAGCTCGCCTTCGAGGCGCTCGCGCTCTTCGTAGACACAGGGCTCACCATCCTCGCCTACAGCGCGGAACCAGGAACAAGCTCTGCCGATGGCATCGCCATGCTGGCGAGTGGGGCCGCCACTCCTCGCGCAGCCGCCCGCGTCGCTCCTACGACCTCCGCGTTCGGCGCCCTCGACGCGTAAACCCCCGAGCACTGTCACGGCGCCGCTCCGGATCCGTTCATGGAACACCTCGCGCTCCTCGAGCTCGGAGGGGCGGCTCCTCGAGCGCGCTCGGATTTTCTGCGCATCTCTTGCCTTTCCCTATATCCATAGGTAAAGTCACCTCAAGCGTACGACGACGTACGCTCATCACTGAATGTGGAAGGAACCTCGATCAGTGGCTCAGATCTCTCGGGCGGCCGATACGGCTGCCGCACTCCGACTCATCAACGACTTCTCCCTCGAGATGACGGGAAAAGACATCCCCGGACTCCGCGAGGCACACGACGCGATCCCGCAGGGCACGAAGGTCAACGTCACCTTCCTCGGGAACGAGGATCTCGACATGCGGGTATCGGCGGCAAAGGCCGTGAAAGACGCCGGCTTCACCCCTGTCCCCCACATCTCCGCTCGCCGTCTGTCGTCACAGGCCCAGTTGGAAGAGTTCCTCGACCGCCTCCAGGACGCCGGCGCATCCGAACACGTGTTCTGCGTCGGCGGAGACCCCGCCACTCCCGAAGGTCCGTACCCGGATTCCCTCAGTGTGATCCGCACGGGGCTGCTGCAGAACTACGGGGTGAAGGAGGTCTCCATCGCCGGCTACCCCGAAGGACACCCCGATATCCCCACCGACACCCTCTGGCAGCACCTCGAAGACAAGCACACCGCCCTGAAAGAGCAAGGACTGAGCAGTGTCGTCCTGACCCAGTTCGCGTTCGACACCGACCCCGTCACCGCGTGGATCGACCAGGTCCGCTCCCGCGGGATCACCAGCCAGCTCCGCATCGGCACCCCGGGACCAGCGGGCATCAAACGCCTCCTCGGCTTCGCGCGCCGGTTCGGGATCGGCGCGAACGCCATGATCGTGAAGAAGTACGGCTTCTCCCTCACCAACCTCATGGGAACCGCCGGCCCGGAACGCTTCGTCACCGATCTGTCCGCGCTCCTCGCGAAGGACCCCGCAAGCGGCGACGTGCGCCTCCACTTCTACACCTTCGGCGGGCTGCTGGCGACCGCGAACTGGGCCGCCGAGTACACCGCCGCGCAGGCCTGAATCGGAGGACGCGATGACTGTTCACACCGGCGCGCTCCGCGACCACGCCTCCCTCGTCGTCCACGGCCCCGACCAGCCCGGCCTCGTCGCCGCGATCACCGCGCTGCTCACCCGCAACCAGACGAACATCGTCTCTCTGGATCAGTACTCCGACAACCCGGAAGGCGGGAAGTTCTTCCAACGCGTGGTCTTCCACCGCGAAGACCTCACGGCGACCTTCCCCGACATCGAGAGCGATCTGGAGGAGACCCTCGCGCCCTACAGGATGGAGTGGACCCTCAGCGATCTGTCCATCCCCCAGCGCATGGCCATCCTCGCCTCCACGAGCGACCACTGTCTCCTCGACCTGCTCTGGCGTCACCGCCGCGGGGAACTGCCCGTCACGATCCCCATGGTCGTCAGCAACCACACCAACACCGCGGAGGACGTCCGCACCTTTGGAGTGCCCTTCTTCCATGTGCCCTCCCAGGACGGCGCGGACAAATCCGACTCCGAGGCGAAGATCCTCCAACTCCTCGAGGGAAACGTCGACTTCGTCGTCCTCGCCCGCTACATGCAGATCCTCTCCGAAGATTTCATCGAGAAGATCGGCGTGCCCGTCATCAACATCCACCACT
>JAATFJ010000211.1 GCA_015655255.1 Actinomycetales bacterium
CGCTCTCCGAGCAGGTCCGTCGCCTTGCCCTTGCCCTCATCGCCCCACTGGACGCCGACGATCACGATTCCTGGCATGGCTGACCCCCTGGGTTCTCTCTGCCGGTGACTGGCCCGAATGGGCCGGGTTCCATCCTACCGAGCGGCGACAGGGCCGCTTCAGATGAGGGCGACGGTGAGGGACGAAGCGACCAGGTGGGCGCGGGAGCGCGCCTCGGCGGCATCGGCTCCGCGGGCGAGGGCGGCATCAGCGTCGGAAAAGACGGGGACGCTGTCCCCGGAGACCTCGATCGGGACACTCGCGGCGGCGCCGGGGAAGCGCTCCGGTTCGCCGGCGGGGAGCCCGAGGACAGCGCGCGTGTCGGGCGAACTCGCTGAGATCCTGGCTCACGAGGGTGACGAGACCGGTGTCGTGCGGCCGCGGGGACACCTCGGAGAAGATGACCTCGTCCCCCTTCACGAACAGCTCCACGCCGAAGAGCCCCCCGCCGCCGAGTGCCGTGGTGATCGTGCCAGCGACCTCGCGCGCCCGATCGAGCACGGCCAGGGAGAGCGGGGAGCCGCCGACGGGATACTGCCAGGATTCGGCATAGTCGCCGTCGACCTGGATGTGATGGACCGGGTCGAGGAACAGAGTGCCGGAGACGTGCTGCACGGTGAGCTGGGTGATCTCCGCATAGAAGTCGACGAAGCGATAGGGGCTCGTGGGCAACCCGAGTTCTTCCGCCGCGAGCCGACGGTGGCCCGCGCGGTCGGCACGACGCGCAACGGCCACGGCTGCTCGCGTTCGAGGTCGGGGACGATGAGATCGGGCCTTTCCTCCTCGATGACCGCACGCAGTGCCGCGGGGTCCTGCATATCGATCACGCACGCCCGGTGGGCGACCTGATGCGTGGGCGCGTTCTCATAGCGGTCTACGGCGATCGTCTCGATGCCGAGGCGATGCAACTCGATGACGACCTCTTTGCCCAATTCCCCGGAGCCCCGCAGCATCGCGCGCGTGGCGGAGGGGGTGAGCGGCATGCCGATGGTGAGGGAATCCTGGCTTATCCCCTATTCTCACCCGGTGGCCGGCGGTGGCCGCGCCCCGTGTGCCACGCGGTCTCAGATAGCGTGAGGGCATGAGCAGCGAGGAGTCTTCGACGATCGGCCGCAGCGGCGCCTACGCGAAAGGCATCGCCCGTCGGCAGGAAATCCTCGGCCGCGCCATCGAAGTCTTCGCGGAACGCGGGGCGGAGCGGACGTCGCTGCGGCGCATCGCTCAGGAGCTCGGCGTCTCCCATGCGACGCTGCTGCACTACTTCGACTCGCGCGAGCAACTGCTCGTCGCCGTGTACGAGCACGCGGAGTTCCAGCGCACCGGCGGCGGTTCCCCCGTCGCGCAGGGTCATGCGCTGGACATCATGGTCGATGCCGCGGTGCAGAACGTCAAGGTGCCCGGCCTCGTGCAGCTCTACTCGACGCTCGTCGCCGCCGCGCTCGAGGCGGGGAGCACGGCGAGCAAGGAGTTCTTCACCGATCGCTTCCATCAGGTTCGGGACACACTGGCCAGGGAGCTGCGGCATGACCAGGAGAGCGGGCTCGTCCGTAAGGACGTCGATGCGGACGCGATCTCCGCGCTCATCGTGGCCGCCTCTGACGGCCTGCAGATCCAGTGGCTCCTGGAGCCGTCGCTCCGGCTGCAGGAGACGCTGCAGGCGTTCGCCACCCTGCTCGCGCCTCCTGCCGCCACGGTCCGATAGCGCGCCTACCGGACCCGCTTGATGGGGATGATGACGAGCGCACCGACGAGCGTGACGACGCCGGCCGCCCACAGCATGGCCGTGTAGTTGTACTCGGCGCCCGCGCTGACCCCCATCGTGAGGAAGACGAGGCCGAACGGGGACGCGATCGACTGCGGCAGGGCATTGGCGATGTTGATGACGCCGAGGTCCTTGCCCGGACGTTCGGGGTCCGGCAGCACGTCGACGATGAGGGCGTTGTCGACGGCGGTGTAGATGCCGTAGGCGAAGCCTAGGAGAAGTTCTGCCCAGTAGAACGTCGCCAGGCTATCGGCCTGCGCGAGAACGATGAGGCCGACGGCGGTGACGGCGGTGGATCCGCCGACGAAGATCTTGCGCCGGTGCAGCCTGTCGCTCAGCCAGCCGGAGAGGACGGAGCTGACCAGGAGCGCGATCGTGTAGATGAGGGCGCCGTTGGCGACGGCGAGCGTGGCGGACTGCACGTCGAGGCCGAGGTGCTCCTGCATGTAGAGCAGCCGGAAGGTCGTGAACATGAAGGTGCCGAGGGTGATAAGGAAGCGCGACCACCAGGCGAAGCCGAAGTCCGGGTTCCGGAAGGGGTTGGTCCAAAAGGAGCCGAGGAGGGAGAGCGGCGTGAGGGGACGGACCTTCTTCTCGGGAACCTCGTCGCGGACGACGGCCGCGTAGACGAGGATGGCGATCACGGCGAGGACGCCGGGGAGGATGAAGAGCACCGGTATGTTGCCGACGAAGAGCACGGAGAGGTAGGTGCCGGCCATGACAGCCGTGTTCTGCGCCACCGTGATGACGCTGGAGCCTTTGCCGCGCTGGAACTCGGGGACGTTGTCGGCGAAGCTCGCGACGAGGGCGGCGAGGACGGCGTTGGCGGCGACCTGTCCGCCTACCCAGGCGATCGTGAGCGTCACCTGGTCCTGCGCGAAGGCGACGCCGGCGAGCGCGACGAGGAAGAGGAGGATGCCGCCGACGAGCCACGGGCGCCGTCTGCCCCAGCGCGACCGGGTGCGGTCGCTGAGCTGTCCGGCGAGGGGGTTAGCGATGAGTGCGCCGAGGGCTCCGAATGGCAGGACGGCGGCCAGCAGTTCGGCCGCGTGGTCCGGCGCGAGCTGTTGGACTTTGAGCTGCATGCTCACCAGAACGGGTGTGAGCAGTGCGAAGAAGAGTCCGAACTGCGCGACGAACAGGCCGAAGAAGTAGCTCTTCCGCACCGCGATCGTGCTCACGGGACGAGTGAGTGCGTAGGACTCGTTCCCGTCTTTCGTATTTTCGCCTTCGTGCGTTCTCGACATTGCGACGCCTCCTTGAGCCCCAGAAACCAACCATTGGTTACCTTTTGTATCTGCGATAGTAAGCAATACCTACCAGTGGTCGCAAGAGGCTCGAGGAGACGTTTCCCCTCATGACGGCGCGGAGGCCTCCGGGGACGCGCGCAGCAGCTCTTTGGCTCGGCGCGTCCGCGTGCGCGCGCACGCGCCCGCACGCGGACGGCACGCGCGCCCTCAGAACGGCGCGATTGCGAACTCCGCCGGATGCGGAAACGGCGTGAACGTGACAGCGTTCACCGGAGGGGGTGTGTCGATGTAGACCCGGCCCGTGGGACTCGCCCATTCGATGAGCCCGCCGCCGAGTTGTCGCACCCGCCAGGGGGTCTGATGTTTGACGACGTGATGTCGGCGGCAGAAATCGGCGAGGTTCTTCTCCTCGGTCGCGCCTCCGAGCGCCGCATCATGATTGTGGTCGATATCGCAGTGACGGGCACGGACCGTGCAGCCGGGGAAGCGGCATCGCTGGTCTCTCGCCCGGAGATGCCGGCGTAATTGCTCGCTGGGGCGATACCGGTCGACCCCGAGGAACGTCCCCGCGACGGGATGGGTAAGAACACGGTCCCATCCGGAGGCCTCCCCCGCGAGGATCCGCGCTGTTCTCGTATCGATGGGCTGGGTGCCATTGAGCTCTGCGGCCCCGCGGTCGATCCCCTCGCCCTCGCCCATGAGCGTGAGCACGGGCACGCTCACCTCGACGCGCGCCGCAATCTCCCCCAGCAGCGCATCCTCCGAATCGTGCGCCGCGGGAACGGCGGTCAGCAGCATCTCCGCGAGCAGGTCGGCGCGGAGCTCATCGACGTTTCGCTCATCGAGGCGCGCGACACCGGAAGCAACAGCTTCGCCCTTCGCCGCCCGCCCGTTCGCCGTCTTCACCGCGAACGCCATCTGCGAGAGCCGATCGTAGATCCCATGGGCGACCACAGCGGGAAGCACCGCCCCCAGAGAGGCCATCCCGTCCTCCAGCGGGACGAGCGACACCCGCCGGAGACCGCGCGCAATCCCATGCCGCTCGGCGATCGACCGCTCCCGGAACCGTTCTGCCGCTCTCCGCGCGAATCGACGGAGCCGACCCGGCGACTCGGCCTCCGCGAACGCCAGCACCTCCGACTCATAGGCCTCCCGGGCCGCCGGCACAGAGATACCCGCCCCCTCATCCAGGATGATCCGCGTATGCGCCGGGGCGATCCGCCCCTGCGACTGCGCCCCATAGGTACGCGGGAAGTCCTCGACGAGACGGAGAGCTTCTCCCATCCGATGCTCCACGGTCCTATCGCTCATCCGCAGAGCGGCCGCGATCTCCGTCGCCACCGTCCGCGGCACGAGCGAGGAGGGATCGTCCCCGCCCTCCGCCTCTGCGACCTCGTGTGCGAGATGCGACGCGATCGCCAGCAGCCCGTCCCGCGCCGCCGCGGCGGCACTCACCATCCGCTCGGCCGATTCCAACGCTCCGACGAGCTCGGCCAGCAGCGCCCG
>JAATFJ010000124.1 GCA_015655255.1 Actinomycetales bacterium
CAGGCGAGGTCGATCATCGCGCGGTCGAGGGCGGCCGCGTATGCCTCCTGCTGGGTGTCCTCGTCGGGGCTGGCGTTGCCGATCGCAAGTTGCGCGTTGATCTCCTCATCCGAGCTGTCGAACGGGTTGTACTGGTTCGCTCCGCCAGTGAAGAAGCTGTTCGCCTGCAGGATCTGCGGCTGCACGCCGTAGCCGTAGACGCCGACGGAGTACTTCTTCGCGAGGGTGTCGCTGATGAGCTGGGCGGTGTCGCTGTACACGGTGAGGTTCGCCGTGACGCCGATGGCGGCCCAGTTCTCGACGATGGCCTGCGCGAAGGTCTCGCCGTTCCCCGTGTTCGTCGTCTGCATCTCGAGGGTGAACCCGTCGGCGTATCCCGCCTCCGCGAGCAGTTCCTTGGCCTTCTCCGGGTCATACTCGTAGGAGTCGTTCGCCTCGTCGGTGAATCCGACGAAGCCAGGCAAGGTGAGCTCGTTGCCCGCACTGCCGAGGTCGCCCCACATCACGTTCGCGATCGATTCCCTATCGATGGCGTAGCTGAGCGCCTGGCGCACGCGGACGTCGGCGAGCGCAGGGGTGACTTCACCCTCGCGGTCGAGGTAGCCCACGCCCCAGAGGCCGAGGGAGACCGCGCTCACGCCGAGACCGGCGTCCTGCGCCGCCTCCGCCGTCGTGACGTCGGCGCGCATGATGTCGGCGTCGCCGTTCTGCACAGCCTGGAGCGACGCGGCGAAGCTCCCGGATACCTTGATCTCGATCTCGTCCCAGTACTGCACGTCCGGGTTGTAGTAGTTCGGGTTTTGCACGAAGACGTAGGTGTCGTCCGGGATCGTGGCGTCGGTGTCGAGCATGTAGGGCCCGGCGCCGTAGGATGCGCCCTTGAGGGTCTCCGGATCGGAGAGCCCGTCGGCGTCGATCACGGAGCCGAGGTAGGTGCGTTGGGAGAGCAGGTAGGGCATCTGGCTGTTCGGCTCCGCCGTCGTGATGACGACGGTCGTATCGCTCGTCGCCTCGACGGTCGTGTCGGCGCCGAGCCAGGTCGCACCGTTGACGCCGCTGGAGATCATGTACTCGAGGGAGGCCACGACGTCATCGGCGGTCACGTCCGTGCCGTCGTTGAACTGTACGTCGTCGCGGAGGGTGAGCTCGAACTGCGTGCTCTCATCGTCGAGGTACTTCCAGGACTCGGCGATGCCGGACTCGTAGGTATCCTCCGTGCTGAGTCGGATGAGCGGTTCATAGGCCAACTCAATGAACCACTTGTTCCTCGGATCGACGTTCTGCAGTGCCGGGTCGAGGCTGACAGGCGCCGCCTCGACGACGACGCGGAGTTCGTCGCCGTCTTCAGATGAGGAGGAATCGCTACTGCTCCCGCATCCGGCGAGCGCCAGCGCGCTCACTCCCAGAGCGGCGATGGCGGCGAGGAGGCGGGAGCGCCCCCTTCCTTTGGTCAAGCTGTGCATGATATTTATCTCCATAGGGTGTGTGAACTGAGGTGACTCTTCGATACGCACGATGCGCGGTGACGAGAGACTGCGTTAGCCGCTTTTCACGCTCCCTTCTCTGCGGATGTGGGTACGCTCGCGCGGTCGCTCGCGAGGGCGTCCCACATTCGTCGGCGTTCACGCTGCACGGCCGGGTCCGGGTACGGTTCGGCGGCCAGTAGGCGCTGGGTGTAGAGCTCGCGCGGGGCGGAGTAGACCTGCTCCGCCGTCCCCTGCTCGACGACGTGTCCGCCGCTCATGACGGCGATGTCGTCGCTGAGCAGGCGCACGATGGAGAGGTCGTGGGCGATGAACAGATAGGAGACGCCGGTATCCCGCTGGAGCTCGCGGAAGAGATTGACGATCTGCGCCTGCACGGAGAGGTCGAGCGCGGACACCGGCTCGTCGCAGACGACGAGTTTCGGTGACGGCATGAGCGCCCTCGCGATCGCGATGCGTTGGCGCTGACCACCGGAGAAGCTTCCGGGATAGCGATCCATGGCGGCGGCGCCGAGCCCCACGCGATCGAGCAGCTCTCCCGCGCGGTCCCGGGAAGCGGCCCTGCTCATCCGCCTGTTCGCAATGAGGGGTTCGGAGAGGATCTCGCCGACCTTCTTCGCCTCGTTGAGCGAGCTGCGGGGATCCTGGAACACGACTTGAAGGTCGAACGAGATCTTCTGACGTTCCTTCCGCGCGAGCTGGGTGATGTCGCGACCCTGGAAGCGGATCCTCCCCCTCGCGGGTCGGGCGAGACCGAGGATCGCACGTCCGACCGTCGATTTTCCTGATCCGGACTCCCCGACGACTCCGAGGGTCTTGCCGGTGTCGATACGGAACGAGACGTCACGCACCGCCGTGAACGCCTTGCGACCCGTGCCGTAGGTCACATCGAGGTCCTCGATCGCGAGGAGCGGGCTCTCAGTCATCGGGTCTCCTCGCTCATGCCCGCGTGTGCGAGCTCTCGTTCCATGCTGGGAGTCAGGAAGGTGCCCGTGACGACGGGCAGGTCCTGTCCCGGTTCTGCCCCGTGCGGGTTCGAGGCCAGGAGCGCTTGGGTGTAGGGATGCGCGGGATGCGCGAAGATCTGCTCCGCGGGTGCCTGTTCGACGACCTCGCCCTTGTACATGACGATGACCCGATCGCACACGTCCGCGATCACGCCCCAGTCGTGCGTAATGATGAGCATCGACATCCCGGTCTGCTCGCGCAGCCGCAGCAGAAGTCCGAGGATGCCCGCCTGCACCGTGACGTCGAGGGCCGTGGTCGGCTCGTCCGCGACGAGGAGTTCCGGACGTCCTGCGAGGGCGAAGGCGATGGATACGCGCTGCGCCATACCGCCGGAGAGCTCGTGCGGGTACTTCTTCGATGCCGCAAGCGGGTCGGGCAGTTCCACCTGTCCGAGCAGCTCGAGCACACGATCACGGATCCGTGCCCTGGGCGTGGTGGGATCGTTGGTCCGCACCGCCTCGGCGAGTTGCGCACCCACTTTGAAGTTCGGGTCGAGGGCGACCATGGGCTCCTGAGCGACATATGCAAGCCGCTTCCCTCGGAAGGCGGCGAGATCGGCACCGCGGAGAGCGGCGAGATCTGCACCGTCGAAGAGGACCTGTCCTGCCGTGATCGCAACGCCGTCCCCGATGACGCCGAGGATCCCGAAGGCCACCGTCGTCTTCCCTGAACCGGATTCCCCGACGAGACCGACGATCTCGCCGCGCCCGACGGAGAAGGAGACGTCCCGCACGATGGGGACAATGCCTTCAGGAGCGTGATAGCCAACATCGAGGTCGCTCACCGCGAGCAGAACGTCACCGGTCATCTCATTCCCCAGCGCGCCGTCGACGGATCGAGTCCTGTCTTTGGTGAGCTTCGATGCGCTCCAGCCCGATGCGAATCGGTCTCGAGCGAGATCACCAAGTATCCCGAGGGAGAGGGCGGTGAGGGCGATAACACCGCCCGCGGGGTAGAGCATGAATGGGTTCACGGTGATGCGCGTCGCGGCCTCGTTGACCATATTTCCCCAGCTGGGATCCGGCGGCTGCAGGCCGAAGCCGAGGAACCTCAGGGTGCTCTCCACGACGATGCCGATGGCCGCGAAGACCGAGGCCTGCACGATGATGACGCCGCGGGTACGCGGGAGCACATGCTGGAAGATGATGTAGAACGAGGACAGCCCACTGACCTTGGCCGCGTCGACGAACAGCTCGCTGCGCACGGACAGCGCGGAGGAGCGCACGAGCATGATCATCGTGGGCGACGCCATGACGCCGTATACGGCCATCGCAATGATCGTGTTGTCGCGAAAGATCGAGAGGACGACGAAGAGGACGACGAGACCAGGCATCGCGATCACCACGGTGGTGACAGCCATCACGACGCGATCGGGGATGCCTCCGAAATAGCCACCGATAAGTCCGAGGGTGACCCCGAGGGCGACATAGATGACGATGGCGGTGAGGACACCGAGGAGCGTGGGGGCGCCTCCGTGCATGAGCCGGGACAGCACATCGCGCCCGACGGAGTCCGTGCCCAGCCAATGCGCCGCGCTGGGGCCCTGGAAGACGGCGGAGAGATCCTGTTCCCTCGGGGAGTAGGGCGCGAGCCAGTTCGCCCCGGCGATGCTGATGACGACGATGACTATCCATGCCCCGGCGATGCCCCCGAGCAACCGGCGGCCGATCTTCGCCCGGCGCTGGCGGGCGCGGGAACGCATGGACGCGTCCTGCGGAATCCTGGTGACGGTGGTCGTGCTCATCGGGTGCAGATCTTGGGGTTGAGGATGGCGTACACGATGTCGGTGACGAGCGTCGCGACGACGATCATGAGTGTGTACGTGAGGACGATTCCCTGGACCTGGGAGAGGTCGTGGTTGAGAGTGGAGCTCGCCACCGCGGCGCCGAGACCGGGAATGGAGAAGATCTGTTCGAGGGCGGCAGTCGACCCGAAGAAGTCGATGAACGTCACCGAGAAGGCGGCGAACATGGGAACCGAGGCGTAGCGCATCCCGTGCCGGAAGATGAGCGAGGGCCGGGTGATGCCGTTGGCCTGCATGAACCTCATGAAGTCGCGGCTCAGCGCCTCCGAATAGGCGTCGCGCGTCTGCTTGGCCACGCGTGCGATCCCCGCGAGGCCGAGCGCGGCGACCGGGAGGACGAGATGTCGAAGCCATTCCCCGATGTCATCCTGGGGAGCCGTGTAGCCGATTGCGGGGAACCAGCCGAGCTGCCCGGAGAAGACGACGATGAGCAGCAGCGCGATCCAGAAGTTCGGGAGCGAGACGCCGAGCATGCTCACCACATCCAGGATCCTGCTCACCACACCGCCCCGCAGCGCCGCATAGACGCCGAAGGAGATTCCCAGGACGCCGCTGACCAGAGCGGCGAGGAGGGCGATGGAGAAGGTGGGCATGAAGCGCTGGGCGATGAGCTTCGTCACATCCTGACCCGTGTAGATGCTGCTGCCGAGATCGCCCTGGAAAGCAGCCGCGATCCAGTCCGCGTACTGCTTCCAGAGCGGCTGGTCGAGCCCGAGGGACTGGTTCAGGGCGTCGATGCGCTCCTGCGTCGCGTCCTGGCCGAGGATCACGATCGCCGCGTTGCCCGGGATGAGCGATGCGAGGAAGAAGGTGAGCAGAGTCATGATGAGCAGCACCGGGATTGCTGCGGCGACTCGCGAGAGGATCATGCGAACCATGGGCAGATGGGTCCTTTGCTGTTGCGCTACGTTGCGTCAATCAAAGCCTCAGAGTGTTTCCGAGCAGTGCCTATTGTGTTACGTCAGCGTAAATCTGCGCAACCCCTAAGCGTCGCCACAGTCTCACGATTCCGCAATAATGTCCGTAATCTCAATGAAGCAGCTGTGCAAGAAGGATCGAGACTGCCGCAAAATTCCGCCAATCGCAGGATTTTGATCATTGCGAAGAGGCTAAACAATTTGCGCAACACTTGTCGCACACGATTTAGTCGTCGCTCGGCGCACCCTGCTGCACGAGCGCAAGGAGATGCTCGAAATGGTCCGCCATATCGAGGCTGTCGTCCAGCATCCACTGCACCTGCAGCCCATCGGCCGCTGCAATGAGGATCGTCGCGAGCTTCTCCGGATCGGCGGAGGGGATGAGTTCTCCGCGCCGCTGTCGTGCAGCGAGCTCTTCCGCGAACCGCTCCCGCATCTGCGCATAGCGTTCCACGAAGTACTCATGGCCGGGGTGTGCGGGGTCGGCGGCTTGCGTCGCCAGGACGCTGTGCAGTTCCACGAGGCCAGGGGTGGCGGAGTTCCTCCGGAGTGCTTCGGCCGTGCTCTCCGGCTGCCCTCGCCGGACGCCCTGCCGCTCGCGCTCCTCCCACCCTCGCTCCTCGCGGCGTTTCAGGACCTCGACGAGGATGTTTTCCCGCGTCCCGAAGTGGTGGAGCAACCCGGCCTGGGTCAGCCCCGTGAGCTGCGCGACCTCGCGCAGCGACGTCCCCGATAACCGGAGCGGGAGAACACCTGCAGCGCGACTTCGAGGATCTCCTCCCGCCGCTCGCGCCCCTTGCGCGCGACTCCCTCGTTGACCATGCGCTCCAGGCTATCCGCTGCGCTCATGCGGGAGAGGTGCCTCTCCTCCGCCGAACCGCGCTCAGCGCGAGAAAGCCCAGCGAGAGAGACGAGAGGACGAGCATGGTGACGATCTGCGGGACGATCGTCTCCGTGCCCCAGAGGCCGACGACGGGCGAGACGAGCGCCCCCGTGAGGAACTGCGCGAAGCCGATGGTCGCCGCCGCGGACCCGACCCATCGTGTGACCTCGTTGAGCGCCAGACCCACAAGATTCGGACCGTTGAGGCCGATCGGCGCCATGGAGAGCGTGATGCACGCGGCGGTCATGCCCGACGGCGCCCGCAGGAGAACGCTGAGTCCCACCAGCAGCGTGCCGCAGAGGGAGAGGCCGAGCCCCAGCGCGACGAGCCGCATCGACCCCATCCTGCGGAGGAATCTGTTCGCGATGAAATTGCACGCCACCCCGCATGCGGCGTTGACGGCGAAGAGCACGCCGTAGGTCGCGGGGTCATAGCCCAGCACGTTCTGGTAGACGAAAGAGGAGGCCGACACATAGGCCATGAGCGTGCCGTAGGAGCCCGCCTGGATGATGACCCACAGCATGAAGGGCCGATTCGCCATGTGCCGGAGCAGCGTGGGGAGACCGAGGAAACGCGTCGTCCGATCCCGACGCTCCCGGGGATGCGTCTCCGGCACCGCGAGGACCGCGACGAGGAAGACGAGCACCGTGACCGCCGCAATGAACCAGAACGGCCCTCTCCAGCCGAACCATCCCGCCAGCTGCCCGCCGATGAGCGGGGCGAAGAGGTTGAGGACCCCGGATCCGACCGCGGTCATGGCGAGTATCCCCGTCGTGTCCCTGCCTGTCGTGCGATCACGGATGATCGCCTTGCCCAGAGCTGCGGCGGCGGAACCGCTCAGCCCCTGCACGAGCCGGGCGAGGATGAGGACAGCGGCGCTCGGTGCAAGCGCCGCGACGATCGCGGCGGCGGCGCTGACCGCCGTGCCGAAGAGGAGGGGCCCCCGGCGCCCCCAACGGTCGGACAGGGGGCCGAGGATGAGTTGGCCGACCGCGATCCCGACGAGGAAGGCACTGATGGAGAGCTGCATCGTGCTCGGCGTCACCCCGAACTCGCGAACGGCATCCGGAAGCCCCGGCAGCGAGGAGTCGACGCTGTACGGAGTGAGGGACACCATGATCGTCAGCGTCGAGAAGAGTGCGAAGTTGATGCCGAGCAGCCCGTTCGCTCTCGGGACGCCGGACGAGGCGGATCCAAAACTTACCATGATTCAGTAATCATACTGAATGTCATTCAGTTTTAAAGTCGACCGCGCTCTTCTCCGGACGCCGTGCAAGGCGGAGCAGGAGGATCGCGGCGATGACCTGCGCCGCCGCCACGCACACCCAGATCCCCGTACCTCCCACGAACGAGAAGGCGACCCCGAAGAGGAGCGGTCCTCCCCCGCTCCCCGCATAGGAGCCCGTCTGCACGAGCCCCGTCGCGCTCGGAGTCGACGCACCGGCCATACGGGAGACCACATAGTGCGTGAGCCCCGTCCACCCCCATCCGATGCCGAGAGCAAGCACCACCCCGACGGAGAAGAGGAGCGGGTCCGGCATCGCCATGAGCAGCGCGCCGACTCCCCCGATCGCGAGGAGAGACGAGGCGAGCGGAAGGGCGATGCGTCCCGCCGTGCGATCTGCCGCGCGCCCGCTGACGATCCGGACGACCGCGCCGCACAGGCTTCCGGCGCTGAGCACACCGCCGGCGAGCGCAAGATCGACCCCGCGGTCGACCCCGGCGGTCACCGCATAGGACGCGATCGCTCCGGCGGCACCGGCACCCAGAGTCGTCGCGCACGTGAGCTGCAGCAGATAGCGCCGCAGTGCCGGGGACAGCGCCGTATCGCCGCGGCGACGGCGCTCCCCGCCTCGACGACGCGGCCCCCACAACAGGAAGCAGCCCGCGAGGAGAACCGTGACGAGGGCGGCGAGGCCGAATCCCCATTTCCAGCCGAATGCGATGGCGACGATCGGCACCGACAGCCCCGCAAGGAAACTGGCGATCGGCACCGCGCCCTGTTTGATCCCGAGCGCCGTCGCCGCGCGACGCGCTGCGACGCGGGAAGTGAGCATGCCATTGGAGGCAGGATGCCCCAGGGCGTTCGCGGCGCCGCCTACCGCCGCCCAGACGGCGAGCATCTGCCAGGTGGAAGCGAGGCACCAGCTCCCCGCCAGGGCACCGGCGGCGAGCGCAATGCTGAGCACTGTCGCCCACCAGACGCCGAGGACGCCGATGATGCGCCCCGATGCCAGAGAGACGAGCGCCGCCGCCCCCCAATACACCGCCACCGAGACGCCGAGCGCCCAATCCGGCGCCGCGAGGCTCTCCTGGATCTGCACGAAGAGCGCGCCGAGGAGGAAGACGGGGAGGCTCCCGGAAATGGTCGTTCCGACGGCGAAGAGCACAGCGGAGCGGCCGCCGTCGCGGCTGCTCATCCCGCGGAGCGGAGGAGAACCGGCGTCAGCGTCGCCGTGAAATCCCGATCCAGCGGGTACATCGGCCGCGTCCAGTGCCGGATCGGCAAACGGGGGAAGTCCAGATCCGTCCCTCCCGGAGTGAGGGCGAGGAAGGCCTGCGCCGCCCGTGCGGTCTGGCTGGGGAACTGGTAGCCGTTCTTCACGACCACGAGGTCGTAGCCGTCCAG
>JAATFJ010000105.1 GCA_015655255.1 Actinomycetales bacterium
GCCGCGTCCCTATCAGCAGTCACCCGACGCCTCTGCGACCGGCGACAACACCCCCCGGATCATACGAACGACAGGGCAAGACAGTCATACCGGTCCCAGCGACCAACCCCGGGGTCCGGGGTCACCTAAAAAGGTAATGGGCGAGGCGGCGGGCAGAGGGAGGAAAAGGGGTGGGTCAGGACGCGACGAAAGCGGCGTAGCGGGCGAGAGCGGCCCGGATCTCCGCGTCGCGCGCATCCTCCCACTGCTCGAATGGTGTGAAGCGCGGCGCGCCATCAGCTTTACCTCCAGCCACCGAGTGCGTCCATGTGCCGATGACGACACCGTCGGCGAGAACGACGGAGCGGACCATGCCGTTGACGCCGGGCCCCACGGACGGGAGATGCTGCGGCGGGCATGCCACCGTGCGATCGGTGTAGGAGATGAAGTACTCCTCGAAGGATCCGAGGGCGATCACAGCGGCGGCGCGGGGATGGCGACGGGGGCGTTCCGCCGCCGCGTAAAGCCCCTCGTCGATGAGCGCCACGCGCGCATCTCCCGCCGCGCGCTCGACGGCGGCACGTGCCTGCGTGACGGTCAGTCCTGACCACCACACGTAATCCGCCATCGTGACCGGGCCATGCCCGATGACGTAGCGGATGAAGTGCTCGGCCCCGGGATCCGCAGGAGAAGACGATTCCCGGACGTACTCGTCGACGAGCACGAAACGCTGCGCGCGGGACACGCCGCGCGGCCCCTCCACAAAATGGGCCCCTGACACAGCACGCCGCGCACGGCGAGGTACTGGATCGCATGCACGCCCCGCTGCTCTCGCGGATCGATGCCCTCCGCGGAGAGGACGGAGAACAGCTCCTCGCGCGTGAGCGCGTTGCCTCCGCACAAAGCGGCGACGACGGCCCGCTCGATCGTCACGAACTCCTCCTCGCCGAGACCGAGCTGACGATGCCGCGCCGAAGACTGACGCAGCTGCCGTTCCCCCGTGACGCTGAGAACCCAGCCGAGGTCACGCGCCGGCAGGATGTGCAGGGTTCCGCGCTGGGTCCAGCTGCGGATGAGCGTCCCCCCGTCGAACAGCGCATCCACGGCACGCCGCCCCGGCGTCCCCGTCGCCCGTGCGGCGAGCGCCCATCGCCCGGAGAGGAACTCCTGGCTCTGCACGGCGAGCATATGGTCTGCCGCCGCGCTCACCGATGACGCGGGCGCGCTGAGCCGGTGCGACCGCAGCCGTTCGGAACGCAGGGCGCGCGGATTCATGCCCCCAGTATGGAGCGTCTCACGGACATCGGTGCGCGCGCGTGCCGCGCGAGCACACCTCACGCAGAGGGGGTGAGCCCCTCGTCCTCCTCGCGCACCGTGCCCCGGAAGGACCAGGGGAAGTCGATCCAGCGGTCGGTGTGCTTCCAGGAGTAGTCAGGCTGGATGACGGTCGTCGGCTTCGTGAAAATCGTCACGGAGCGGACGTCGGCGCCCTTGTTGCCGAGCAGCCGCACGGCAAGATCGAGGGTACGCCCGGAATCGGCGACGTCGTCAACGAGCAGCACGCGCCGCCCCTCCAGATAGGCCATGTCGAACTCGGGCGGCAGCACCACGGGATCATCGAGCACGGTTCCGATGCCGGTGTAGAACTCGACGTTCATCGTGCCGCAGTTCTTCGTGCCCAGCCCGTAGGAGATCGCCCCCGCGGGGAGGAGACCTCCGCGCGCGATCGCCACGACCACCTCGGGCGCGAACCCGTCGGTGAGAATCGTCCGCGCCAACTCCCGCGTCGCCGCGCCGAAGCCTTCCCATGTCAGCGTCTCGCGCTCTTCCGCCACTTCCATCTCCCTCATGCTCTGAGGATTCAATCTAACCGCGTCAGTTCCACCGACACGAAAAGCTCGGAACCACGGGGGCCCGCATACACCCCGCGCAACGGCGCGACGTCCGTGTAGTCGCGCCCGTGGCCGACGTAGACGTGCGACTCCCCGATCTCCACGAGGTTCGTCGGGTCGTACCCGCGCCAGCCCCCGGAATACCACTCCACCCACGCATGCGACTCCCCGATGACTGGTCGCCCGATGGGAGCAGCCGCGTCCGGGTGCAGATATCCCGACACGTACCGCGCGGGGATTCCCGCGGCGCGCAGCACGGCGAGGGCGACATGGGCGATGTCTTGGCACACCCCGGAACGCGTCGGCCACGCATCCCGCGCGGTCGAGTGCACCCCTGTCACACCGCGCCGGTACTCCATCTCCTCTCCCACGATCCGGCAGAGCGACAGCGCCGTCTCGTCGATCCCGTCACCGCGCTCCCGGATGCGCGCGGCGAGCGCCCGCATCTCGTCGTCGGCCTCCGTCGCCGGCGTCTCCGTCACGCCGTCGACGAGTTCCAGCGAGGAGGGGATGCGCGCGGCGAGCTCGTCCCAGCCGATGGTGCCCTCGCGCGGCGCGAGCGGGCGTAGATCCACGACGCTCGTCGCCGTCACCGACATCTCCCGGTGCGGCGTGAGCACCTCGAAGGTGGAGACGCGCGTGTCCCAATAGTCGGAGTAGGAATTCTGCGTCGCCGTGGGCGAGATCTCCAGCGCCGCCTGCAGCACGAACTGCCCGTCTCGCGAATGCGGCAGCATGCGCGCCTCGTTGTACGAGGCCGTCGCCGGTTCGTCGTACCGGAAACCTGTGCGATGCACGATCCGCAACCTGCTCATAGCGCCTCTCCGATCCATACGGGCATCGCGATCGAGGGGAAGTAGCGATCACGGATCGCGTCGCTCACGACCGACACTCCCTCTTGCACATCCTCCATACAGTCCGTCAGCCGTCTTACCGTCTCCGCGATGGGCCGGAACTCCAGCTCGGAGCGCACCCGCCCCAGCACCTGGTGCGCGACCCCGGGATTGCCATAGGCCGTCGCGGGGTCGATGCCGCGCAGGCACTCCTCCGCCCTGAGGATGCTCGCGAGCACGGACCGCGGGAAGAGCCGGTCGATCAGGAGGAACTCCACAGCCGAGGTCGCCGTGGGCATGGCCCTGTGACTGCGCAGGTGCGCCTCGTAGCCGCCGCAACTGCGCAGCAGCGTCGTCCAGCTCGGTCCGCCCGCGTCCGTCAGCGAGCGCGTCGCGAGGAGCCGTGCGGTCATGTCGGCGCGTTCGATCGCGCGCCCCAGGGAGAAGAAGTGCCAGGCCTCGTCCCTGCTCGTCGAGGAGTCCACGACGCCGAAGGCGAGGGCGGAGCGATCGCGCACCCAGCGGAAGAACGGATGCGTCTTCCCCGGCATGATCCGTCCCGGCATGCGCGCGTTCGTCTCGTTGAGCGTCTCCCAGAGATCCGTGGAGATGATCTCGCGCGCCCGCCGGGCGTTCTCCCGCGCCGCCGCGATCGAATGGGCAATGGAGGCCACATGGGTACGGTCGAGGGCGAGCATGTCGACGACGTCGTCCGGCCGGAGCACTGTCTCCGAATCCGCCGTCGTCCCCATGACGGAGAGCAGCGCCCGGCATGCCGTGTCCTCGTCGACCCACGGATCCTCGAGGAGGAGCTGGAGGTGCACGTCGAGGATGCGCGCAGTGCCGTCGCTGCGTTCGACGTACCGGCCGATCCAGAACAGCGCCTCCGCGATGCGACTCAGCATGTCCCCACCTCCCCCGGTTGTGCGACACTGTGCGCCTGCTGTTGCTGTTGCTGCTGTTGATGGTGCCGTGCTTGCAAATCCTCGTCCTGCGGTGAGGAACGGAACGGGGTGTGCGGCTCCTCGCGGGGCGGGGAGACGATGCCGATGGCGCCCGTCGCGAGGGAGACTTCGTCGGTCACGGGATCGGAGACCCCCGCGGTCACCGTGAGCGGCCCGCTCAGGAGGGCCGGATCGAGCACCCAGGTGTCCTTCGATCCGCCACCCTGGCTGGAGTTCACGACGAGCTGTCCCTCCGGCAGCGCCACGCGCGTGAGACCGCCGGGCAGCACCCACACCTCATTGCCGTCGTTGACGGCGAAGGGGCGCAGATCCGCGTGCCGGGGACGGAAGCCGTCCTCGACGAGCGTGGGGATCGTGGAGAGCTGCACGACGGGCTGCGCGATCCAGCCGCGCGGGTCGGCGAGCAGGCGCCGCCGCAGCGCATCGAGTTCCTTCTTGGAGGCGGCGGGGCCGATGACGATGCCCTTGCCGCCGGAACCGTCCACGGGCTTGAGGACGAGCTCATCGAGCCGGTCCACGACCTCGGCGAGCGCCTCCGGCTCCTCCAGCCGCCAGGTGTCGACGTTGGGGAGGATGGGCTCCTCGCCGAGGTAGTAGCGGATGAGGTCGGGGACGTAGGTGTAGACGAGCTTGTCGTCGGCGAC
>JAATFJ010000005.1 GCA_015655255.1 Actinomycetales bacterium
GATGCGGGCGGCGATGTCGTTGAAGCGATGCGCCCCCGTCGCGACGAGCTCGCCGATGAGGGCCGCGCGGTCGGGGAAGTGGCCGTAGAGGGCGCGCCGACTGAGGCCCGCGGTGCGGGCGATGAGGTCGATGGAGGCGGAGGGATCGTGGGCGAGGGCCTCGCGGGCGGCCGCGAGGATGCTCGTCCGGTTCTGCTGCGCATCGCGACGGGGACTGCGGACGCTCATGCTCATCCCCTCAGTCTAAATTATCTTGCACACATATGTGCACGATTGTGGAGAGACTCTCAGACGATCCCTCAGGTCCCTGGGGCACCCGCCGGTTGCCCGGCGTTCACCGGCCGGTCATCTTGCCGCCGCTTCGTCGTGGGGCGGCTTCCATAGCCTGCTCATATCCCCCTTCCTCTCTTGGAGACACCTCACCTATGAATCCCCGTTCCTCCCTGCTTCGGCGGGCCGGAGGCGGCGCGCTGAGCGTCGTCCTCATCGCCGCCGGCTCCCTCGCCTTCTCGACGGGCGCGGCCTCCGCGGCCGAGCTCCCGGACAGCCTCATCGGCACCGCGACGACGACCTGGACGTACTCGGACAGCAACACCGACCCTGCGGCCGGCGCGAGCGATCGCCTCGTCTGGACCGGTGCCGACTACGACGACTCCTCCTGGAAGACGGCCACGGGCGCCTTCGGAGCGAAGAAGGGAGCCGCGACGGGAATCGGCGCGAACTTCCCCATCAACACGCTGCTCACCCAGTACATCGCGGGGACGTCGACGGACATCCCGACCTTCCACTTCCGCACCTCCTTCGACCTCACCGCGGACCAGCTCGCCGAGCTGTCCTCCCTCAACGCGACACTCACCTACGACGACGCCGTGCAGGTGTTCCTCAACGGCGAGAAGGTCGCCGGATTCGCGGACGCCCGCGTCGACGAGGTTCCCGAGGCGCAGCGCAACAACACCTATGCGGGCGGGAACGGCTCCGACCCGATCACCTCGTCCTTCCGCATCGACGCGAGCGACCTCGTCGCGGGCGAGAACACCCTCGCCATCGCGCTGTACCAGACCAACGAGACCAGCTCGGACATCTACCTCAACTTCACCGAGCTCGCGCCCGTGACGATCGCGGAAGAGCCGCCGGCCTCCCACGATGACATCGTGCTGACGATCGGAGCGGATGAGACGAGCCGCAACGTCACGTGGTACACGAACAGGGACACCGCCCAGTACGTCGAACTCGCGCAGGGCGCGGTCGAGGGCGACTTCCCCGCCGACGCCACGCGCATCGACGCCTCCGGCAGCGTCACGACGAGCGGCGAGTACAACCGTCGCGCGACGATCACCGGCCTCGCCGAGAACAGCACCTACACCTACCGTGTGGGCTCCGATGAAGGCGGCTGGAGCGCCGCGCACACCTTCACGACGGGCACCTTCTCCGGCGACTACGAGATGATCTTCGTCGGCGATCCGCAGATCGGCGCCTCCGGCAACCGGCAGAACGACGAGGCGGGCTGGATCGACACCCTCAACGTCGCCGAGGAGACCTACCCGAACGCCGAGGTGCTCTTCTCCGCGGGCGACCAGGTGAACACCGCGGGGAGCGAGGACGAGTACACGTCCTTCTTCGCCCCGGAGCAGATGCAGGAGCTCCCCGTCGTGCCCATCAACGGCAACCACGACGTCGGCTCGAAGGCCTACGAGCAGCACTACACCGTGCCCAACCTCGATGAGACCGCCGGTGCCGCGACGAGCGCCAGCGCCTCCGGCGGCGACTACTGGTTCGTGTACAAGGACGTCCTCTACGTCGTGCTCAACAGCAACAGCGGCGACATCGCCAGCCACACGGCCTTCATGGAGAAGGTCGTCGCCGAGCACGGCGCCGACGCGAAGTGGAAGGTTCTCGCCTTCCACCACTCGATCTATTCCATCGCGGCGCATGTGAACGACCAGCAGATCAAGGACCTGCGTGCGGGGCTCCCCGAGACGATCTCGGACCTCGGCTTCGACCTCGTCCTCATGGGTCACGACCACAGCTACACGCGCACCTACCTCATCAAGGACGGCCAGCTCGCCGACGCGACCGAGGTGCCCGGCCAGTCCGAGGTGTCCGCGGGCGAAGGTGAAGTGCTCTACGTCACGGCGAACTCCGCGAGCGGATCGAAGTACTACGACATCACCGCCCCCGACGCCTGGTACGCCTCCGTGCAGAACCAGGAGAAGGTGCGCAACTACTCGCACATCGCGATCACGGATGACTCCATCACCGTGACTACCCTGCGCAGCCAGGCGAAGGGCGACGACAAGCCCGTGAACAGCGTCGTCGACGAGGTCACCCTCGTGCGCGACGATGTGACGGCTCCGGAGCTGACGGTGCCCTCCGAGAGCACGGTCGCCGAGGGCGCCGCGTTCGATGCGCTCGACGGCGTCACGGCGACGGATGATCGCGACGGCGATGTGACGGATGCGATCACCGTGACCGGTTCCGTGGACACGACGACGCCCGGTGCGTACACGCTCGAGTACGTCGTGGCGGATGCGGCGGGCAACGAGGCGCGGGCGACGCGCATCGTGACGGTGACGGCGAAGACGGTGGATCCGACGGACCCGACCGATCCCACGGACCCGACCGACCCCACGGACCCGACGGACCCCACGGACCCGACGGATCCCACGGACCCCGGTACGCCGACGGACCCGACAGATCCGGGTACGCCGACGACGCCCACGGACCCGACGACGCCGACCGATCCCACGGACCCGACGGAGCCCACGGAGCCGGGTACGCCCACGGACCCGACCGACCCTACTGACCCGACGACGCCCACCGAGCCCACCGACCCGACCGCTCCCCAGGTCACCGTCGGCGGCGCCGCCGTCCTCGGCGGGACGCTCACCTTCACGGCGACGGGCTTCCTCCCCGGCGAGAAGATCGGCGCGGTCGTGCACTCGGAGCCGATCTCCCTTGGTACGGTCACCGCCGATGTGCAGGGCGCGGTCTCCCTCTCCTGGACGGTCCCCGCGGGCTTCGAGACCGGTGCGCACGAGCTCGTCCTCACGCGGGCCGACGGCACCACCGTGACGACGGCGTTCACCGTCGCCGCGCAGGCCGCGGACTCGGGCACGAACGGTCAGGGCACGGGGGCGACCACTCCCGCTGCAGGAACGGACGTGAAGGCGTCCTCCTCGGCCAACGGATCGCTCGCGACGACGGGTCAGGACGTCCCCTTCGGCGGTATCGCCGCGGCGGTGCTGCTCCTCGTGGCCGGTGCGGTGCTCGTCATCCGGCGCCGTCGCGCCGCGTGACGCGACGCCTCCTCACCCGCGGGCGGGATCCTCGTTTCGGCGAGGGTCCCGCCCGCGGCGTGCGCACGGCATCGCTCGCGCTCGCGGCCGCGTTGTGCCTGGCCGGGTGCGCGGGGGTGTCCGCCGCATCGGACACCCCCGCCCCGGCCGCGCCGCCGACCGCGGACGACGCGTTGTCGGAGCTCCTCGCGATCCCCGGTTCGACGCTCGCTCCCGAGGACATCACGGCTCCGGCCGCCGACGCGCTCCGGCTCTCCGTCGTCTCCGCCGCCGAGCCTTCGGAGGAGGAGCAGATCGTGCTCGATGCGATCACCGCCTACGCGGCCGAGTACGGCGGTACCGTGACCGTCCACGCCGAGGAGAGCGTCTCGAACAGTGTGAACGCGGCGCTCGCCGATCGGGCCGACACAGTCGTGGGCGTGGGGCCCGCCACGGCGGGAGCCATCGACCTCGCCTCCGCCGCGGCCCTCGACCAGCCCTTCCTCGTGCTCGGCAC
>JAATFJ010000389.1 GCA_015655255.1 Actinomycetales bacterium
CGGCCCGCAGCCCCAGCCACACGGTGTCGAGGGTGACGTCCTCGACGAGGGGGATGATCTCCGCCGCGTACTTCACGGCCTCCTCCGCGAGGGAGACGCTCACGGCGTCGTCCCGCAGGTTCGCGTCGAGGGTCTTGATGATCGACTGCTCTTCGAGCATCGCGTAGTTGGAGAAGGCGACGTCGGCGTAGACGACGTTGCGGGCGTCCCGGAGGGTGGGCTCGTAGGTGTGCGGATCGGCGTTGTCGGGCACGAGGGAGGCGACGTCGACGCGGTCGCCACCGACGTTCTCGACGAGATCGCGGAGGATTCCCGTCGTCGTGACGACCTGCAGCGTGTCGGAGTCGGCGGAGAGCGCCGGTTTCGTCGCGCAGCAGGGCAGCACGCACACCGCCACCGCGAGGACGACGAGGAGGGAGGTTCGCACGGACGGGCGAGAAGGCGAAGCCATACCTCTCACCCGCCCGTACATCTTCGTCACGGTCCTACCTGCTCGCGCCTGCGGCTGCGGCTGCGGCGCCAGGCGACGACGGAGCCTACGGCCCCGACGAGGAGCAGGATGCCAAGGATCGACAGCAGCAGCGGCACGGGGTTGCCCTGTGCGAGCGCCGTGAACGGGTCGACGATGCCGGGGGTCTCGGCGTCGGAGGCCTGTCCGGGGCGGACGTGCGCGGCCGCCTCCGCTGCCTCCGCCGCCGCCTGGTCGGCTGCGAGGAGCGTGCCCTCCGTGTCGTCGGTGAGCAGCAGGGCGTTCGACACCGTGCCGCAGCCCGATCCCGAGGTCGCCGCAGCACTCGCGGGATCGACATTGCCGACGACGATCGTGAGCGTCTCCGTGTCGGAGGTGGTCTGCCCGTTCGCCAGCGTCGCGGTCTGCGTCGTGTTGATCCGGTAGACCCCCTCGGCGCTGAACGCCCAGTTCGCGTGGGCGTGCACGCCCAGTGGGATCTGGTAGTTCCCGCCGTTGTTGAAGATCATCTGCTGCACGCCACCGAAGGAACCGGTGAGATAGACCTTCATCGATCCGGGACCGTCGACGGAGTTGACCGTCCAGGAGACGGAGCTCGCGGTGTTGCCCGCGTTGAGGCTCTCCGTCGACCAGCCCACCCAGATGAGCCCGGACTGCTGGGTCTGCGGGATCTGCCACACCTGCGATCCCGCGGACCCCACGGAGCCGTAGCCCGCGGGCAGCGTCACCGCGCTCGATGGCTTGAGCCAGAGGATCGTCCCCGAGGGCTCGCGGTAGACCTTCGTTCCAGAGGTGTCGTCTCCGACGAGGGACTGCAGCTTTCCGTCGACGATGCGCGAGGAGTAGTCGATGTGCCCGGAGGAGAGGACCGTGGCACCGGCGACGCACTGCTGGGCGGCGAGCGCTTGCGCGGCGGGAACCGCATCGGTCGCATCCGCCGTCGGGGCGGCCACGTCGACGACGCCCGTGTCGACGTCCTCACCGCAGGCCGCAGGGTCGAGTCGCATGACATCGGCGGTGCCCACGGCGATCGCGAGCACGAAGGAGTCCGACACCGTCTGCCCGGAGCTCAGCTGCGTGGTGCGCTGCATCGCGAGGCAGTAGGTGCCCTCGGCGCTGAACGCCCAGGAGCCGTGCGCGTGGGTGATCTTCGGGATCGTGAAGGAGTCCGCGGAGGTGATGCCGTCACGGGTGTTGAAGAGCACGCTCGGCTGCCCGAAGGAATCGGTCTCGTAGAGCGCGAACTCTCCCGGCCCGGACAGATCGGTGAGCGTCCAGGCGACGCCGCCCGTTGTCGCATCCGCGGGGATCGACTCGGTGGACCATCCCGGCCACAGCAGGCCATCCTGCTGCACCTGCGAGACCTGGTAGAACGAGGAGCCGGTGGCGCCGAGGAAGCTGTAGGCGCTGTTGTCGGGCACCGTCGTCCGGGCCTCCGGTCGCACCTGGAGAACGGTCTTCTCCGGGTCGCGCCAGACCGGATCGCTCGTCTGGGTCGTGTCCTTGACCTTCGTGTCGAGGGCGGATCCTGCGAGCGTCGAGGCGATGTCGACGTGACCGGTGGTGAGCACGGTCGCGCCCTTCTCATTCACCGTGCCATTGGCGACATCCCAGATGCCGTCGGCATCGGTATCGGTGCCATCGTCCACGGGCGCGGTGCCGCCCTTTCCGCCGTCGTCGTCGGCAGCGGCGGCGATGCGGATGCCGTCCCAGCCGATGAGGGATCCTGCGGCATCCTTGATGACGAGCCGGTAGTCGCCGGGGTCCGCATCCGCGGGGAGGCGCACGCGCAGGATGCCGTTCGCATCCGTCTTCACCCAGCCGAGCCACTCCGGGTCCGCGTTCCCCTGCGTGGGGTGCAGCCAGGCGGAGACCCATTCGTTCGCGTGGTCGGTGCCCAGCTGCGCGCTGATGAGCTGCCCCGTGGTGAATCCGGCATCGGCGTCGAGCACGCGGACCGTGCCGGTCTTCGCCTCGTCGATGTCGTCATCGGAGACGGGCGTGGTGTCCTTCTCCTGGGGCTTGTCCTCCTCGTCTTGGAAGCAGCGCGCGGGGTCGACGCTCATGACGTCGGCGCGTCCGACGGCGACGGCGAGGATGAAGGAGGTCGTGACCTTTGCGCCCGAGACGAGGGTCGTGGTGCGGTCGAAGGCGAGGCAGTAGTTCCCCTGCGCGCTGAACGCCCAGGAGCCGTGCGCGTGGGTGTTCTTAGGGATCTCGAAGGAGTCGTTCTCCGTGAGGCCGTCGCGGGTGTTGAAGAGGATCGTCGGCTCGCCGAAGGCACCGGTCTCGTAGAGCGCGAACTCTCCGGGACCCGAGATGTCCGTGAGGGTCCAGTCCACTCCCGTCTCCGTCGCGGACGTCGGGATCGCCTCGGTCGACCAGCCGGGCCAGAGGAGTCCGGCCTGCTGGGTCTGGGAGACCTGGTAGAACGAGGAGCCCGCGGTGCCGAGGAAGGACCATGCGGAGCCCCGGGGCACGGTGGTCCGTGCGTTCGGGAGCAGCTGTAGGACAGTCTGGGCGGTGTCGCGCCACACGGGGGTACCGGACTGCGTGGTGTCCTTCACCGTCGTCGTGAGGGCAGAACCGTCCAGGAGCGAGGCGATGTCGATGTGCCCGTTGTTGAGCACGGTCGCTCCCACGTTGTTGACGGTGCCGTTTCCGACCTCCCAGACCGCGTCCGGTTCGGGCGCGGGCTCGTCGTCCGGAGGCGTCGTGCCGCCGTCGCTCCCGTCTCCCGGATCCTTCGCCGCGACGATGCTGAGCGAGTCCCAGCCGAGGAGCTTCCCGTCGCGATCGTTCACCTGGAGGGTGTGCGATCCGACCGCCGCACCCGAGGGGAGGCGCACCTGCACGGCACCGGAGGAGGAGACCTGCAACCAGCCCAGCCAGGTCTGCCCGTCGAGCCA
>JAATFJ010000131.1 GCA_015655255.1 Actinomycetales bacterium
ACATGGCTGACAAGTCCATCACCAAGACCGAGCTCGTCGCGAGCATTGCAAGCGCCACGGGCCAGAGCCAGGCCACCGTCTCCGGTGTCCTCGACGCGCTCTTCTCCACGGTTTCCGACGCCGTTGCCAAGGGCAGCAAGGTCTCCATCCCGGGCTGGATCGCGTTCGAGCAGGTCGACACGGCCGCTCGCACGGGCCGCAACCCGCAGACCGGTGCGGAGATCAAGATCCCCGCGGGCAAGCGTGTCAAGGTGACCGCTGGTTCCAAGCTCAAGGCTGCCGTCAAGTAAGACGGCTTCTGCAGGATCTGAGGGCCGCCGCTTCCACCGGAGGGGCGGCCCTCGTGCGTCTCCGGCGGTCAGGGACGCACGGGCCGGACGCCTAGGCTAAAGGGGTGAACTCGCGCCCGCCCCGGACCCGCCGGTTCCCGGCCTACCGTGTCGCCGGGATCGCCGTGCTCGTGATCGCCGCGCTTCTCGGGCTCATCCTCGCGCTCCTCTACGGCGGTGGCGCCGCGCCGACACAGCTCCTCGATCCTGGGCCCCTCGCCCGCTGGTCGCTGCCCATCGCGCGCCTGGGGAACAACCTGGGGGCCGCCGCGATGATCGGGCCCCTCGTCCTCGCGCTTCTTGCGCTAAAACCAGGAATGCGGAGCTTCGACCGCGCGCTCGATGTCGCCTCCATCGGTGCCGCGGTGTTCACGGTCTCGGCGGCTGCGACGGGCTTCCTCACACTCGTGCGGAACTTCAACCCGCAGATCAGCATCGACGATCAGTTCGGCGAGCAGCTGGGCAAGTTCCTCCTGGAGACCGAGCTCGGCCAGGCCTGGCTCCTCACCACCCTTCTGGGCGCCGTCGTCACCGTGCTCACCTTCGCCTGGCGCACCTGGACGCTCGTCCTCCTCACTGCCGTCCTCGCCGCCGGCAGCCTCATCCCCGTCGCCACGCAGGGCCACTCGGGAGAGCTCTCCGGCCACACCCTCGCGGTCAATTCGATCCTCCTGCACACGATCGCCGCGGCCGTGTGGATGGGCGGACTCATGCTGCTCATCGTCCTGCGGGACGAGAAGGGCGTGAAGCTGCAGACGCTCCTGCGCCGCTACTCGAGCATCGCGCTCATGGCCTTCGTCGTCGTCGCCTTCTCCGGAGTCGCCCGCTCCACCGTGGGGCTGGGCGGCTGGGCGGGACTGCTCACGCCCTACGGCGGCATCATCATCGCCAAGGCCGTGCTGCTCCTCGCGCTCGGCGGCTTCGGCGCCTGGTATCGGCTGCGGCTCATCCCGCGCCTCACCAGTGCACGCGCGGCGCAGTCCTTCTGGACGCTCATCCTCGGCGAGATGACCCTCATCGGTCTCGCCTCCGGCGCGGCGGTCGCCCTGGCGCGCACCGAGCCCCCCACCGGTCTGGATCCCGTGGACGCCCCCAGTCCCGCCGAGATCCTCACCGATTCGCCGCTCCCGCCCGAGCTCACCCTGGATCGCTGGGTCACGAGCGTGGATCCGGACGTGCTCTGGATCGTCGTCGCCGGTTTCGGGCTGTTCTTCTACCTCGCGGGCGTCCGGCGGCTGCACCGCCGCGGCGACCGTTGGCCCGTGCAGCGCACCGTGTTCTGGATTCTCGGCATGCTCCTGCTCGTCTGGGTGACGAGCGGGGCCATCAATGCGTATCAGGACTACCTCTTCAGCATCCACATGCTGGGCCACATGCTGCTGTCGATGGCGATCCCCATGCTCCTCGTCATGGGGGCGCCCGTCACGCTCGCGCTGCGCGCCGTGGAGAAGCGGCGTGACGGCACGCGAGGCGCACGCGAGTGGATCCTCTGGGCCGTGCACTCGCCCTATTCGCGCGTCATCACGCATCCCTTCGTCGCCGCGGCGATCTTCATCGGATCGCTGTGGGTGTTCTACTTCACCGACCTCGTGCGCTGGGCGATGTATGACCACATCGGGCACGAGTGGATGGTGATCCACTTCCTCATCTCGGGGTACCTCTTCGTGCTCTCCCTCGTCGGCGTCGATCCCGTGCCCCGCCGCCTGCCCTATGCGGGACGCCTCATCACCCTCATCGCGGTCATGGCGATGCACGCCTTCTTCGGCGTCGCGATCATGATGCAGAACGGACTCATGGTCGCGGAGTGGTTCGGCTCGATGGGGCGCACGTGGGGCCCGACGCCCCTGGAGGATCAGTACATCGGCGGCGGTATCGCCTGGTCGATCGGCGAGATCCCCACGCTCATCCTCGCCATCACCGTCGCGATCCAGTGGTCGACGAGCGACGAGCGCTTGCAGCGGCGGCGCGATCGCCAGGCGGATCGCACGGGCGACGCCGAACTGGAGGAGTACAACGCGCAACTGCAGCGACTCGCGGAGCGGGATCCGCGGCAGGAGGAGCGGGCCGGGCGCTGAGGCTCACTCGTCGTCGTCGAGCGCATCGCCTTCCCCCGGGGAACCGACGCGGATGGAGGCGGAGCCGTCCGCGAGGATCGTGATCGACCCGGTCACCTGGAACGGCACATCCTGGGAGATGTGGACGCGTGAGCGGTCGTAGATCCGCAGGACGTCCGCCTCGATATGCGCGGTGCCGGAGGTGAGGGGGATGGACCATTCGCCGCCGTCGGGGGAGACGGTGACGGTGGGCTGCGCGGCGATCGACCACTGCGGCAGGCCGTCCAGCCGGTCCCGCACGGGGTAGCCGAAAGGGCATCCCGTGGGCTGCAGGATCTGCTGGGTCGTGCACTGCGTGAGGAACTCCTCGACGCGCTCCTGGACCTTGGCGATGAAGGCCTGCGTGGGCTGGGTCTGCACATCGACGGGCGTGTTCGTCCCGGGGGCGTCGGCGAGCACGGCGACACCGGAGGCTGTCGAGATGGGCGTGTCCACACTCACCGAATAGAGGCCGGGCGTGAAGACGAGCAGGGGGAGCGGATCGAGAGAGGCGGCGTCCGCCCCCGCGGCGGAAACCTGGCGGCGGTCCATCTCGAATCCGTTTACGCGGAACTGATCCGCGCCGCGCACGATGAGGGTCACCGCGGAGAGCGGGGTCTCGGCGAAGGACCAGTTCGGGGTGATGCCGACCCATCCGTCCTGTCGCACGGTGAAGCTGCTCTCGCCCGTGTGCCCATCGGCGGAATAGGACACCGTGACGGTCGTGAGCGAGTCCTCCGTCGTCTCGGAGACCACCTCGATGTCCTCGAGTGGGGCGAGGGCGGCCTGGCGGAGGAGAACGTCGGAGGCAGAGGCGTCGATGCCTGCCGATTCGAGAGTGTTCCGATCGATCGACACCCCCGGCAGGCGGAGGGCGTCGGCGGCTCTGCCGTCGCTAAGCAGATCGAGGTAGCGGACGACGAAGGCAGAGGGGCCGTAGAACTGCTGATAGACGGTGTTCCCTCCGGCCCAGAGGGCGGAGATGAGCAGCGCACCGACGATGCCGAGCAGAGTGAGATCCGACCATAGGGGGGCGCGACGATGTGTGCTCGCCCCCGACATCTGCATGCCGTCAGTCTAGGAGGCGGGCCTGAGACGAGCCCGTGCGTTGCGCACGACGTCGGTGCCGGGGCGCTCTAGCATAAAAGGCGTGTCCGCTCCCACCCTCTCCGCCGAACAGGAGGAGCTGTTCCGTCTCATCGAGGATACGCGGGAGCATGTCTTCATCACGGGGCGTGCGGGCACGGGCAAGTCGACGCTGCTGCAGCACTTCGCGCAGCATACCGAGAAGACCATCGCCATCTGTGCGCCCACGGGGGTCGCGGCGCTCAACGTCGAGGGGCAGACGATCCATTCGTTGTTCCGCCTGCCCATCGGCCTCATCGCGAACACGCAGCTGGAGCAGGCGGAGCCGACCCGGCGCATCCTGGGTTCCATCGACACGCTCGTCATCGACGAGATCTCCATGGTCAACGCCGACCTCATGGATGGCATCGACCGCGCGCTGCGGCAGGCGCGCGGGCGGAGGGCCGAGCCTTTCGGCGGCGTGCAGGTTGTGATGTTCGGCGACCCGTACCAGCTCGCGCCCGTCCCGCCGCGCGGCGACGAGCTGCGCTACGTGCAGGATACGTATCGTTCGTTCTGGTTCTTCGATGCGAAGGTGTGGACGGGCGGGCAGAGCGCCGACGGGCTGCTCGATGTGGGCAGTCACGGTGCCGAGCTACACGTCCGCGAGCTCGTGCAGGTCCATCGGCAGTCCGACGACGGCTTCAAGGCGATGCTCAATGCGGTGCGCTTCGGACGCGTGACGGCCGAGATCGCGGGTGTCCTCAACGGGCAGGGGGCGCGGAAGCCGCCGGAGCAGGAGGAGGGCGAGGCACCCGTCATCACCCTCGCCTCGCGCAACGACATCGTGGCGAACATCAATCGCCGGCATCTCGCGGCGCTGTCCGGCCGAGAGCAGACGGCGCAGGCGGAGATCTCCGGCGATTTCGGAAGGGGGGAGTCGGCGTACCCCGCCGACTCCGAGCTGAAGCTCAAGGTCGGCGCTCAGGTGATGTTCCTCCGCAACGACATCCCCATGGGCGGAGAGCCCCCGCGCTGGGTGAACGGGACGATCGGCACGGTCACGCGGATCCTCGGTGGCTCCGTGCGGGTCGAGATCGATGGGGTGGAGGTCGATGTGGAGCCCGCTGTGTGGGAGCGGTTCCGCTACGCGTACAACCCGCTCACGAAGACGCTCTCCCGGGATGTCGTCGCGGAGTTTACCCAGTTCCCGCTGCGGCTCGCGTGGGCGGTGACGATCCACAAATCGCAGGGGAAGACCTACGACCGCGCGATCATCGACCTGGGTTCCGGTGCCTTCGCGCCCGGACAGACCTACGTCGCCCTCTCCCGGCTGACGTCCCTCGATGGGCTGTACCTCTCGCGTCCCCTCCGGCCGAGCGACATCCGCGTGGATCCCGATGTGACGCGCTTCATGCGCGAGGCGTACTTCGCCGCCTCGACCCCCCAGGTCTCCGCAGACGGCCCCGCCGCCCCGGCCTGACCCCGCCCAACTGCGAGTCAGCCCGTCCGCCTGCCCGCAAGTCCGCCTGCCTGTCCCTGCCTGCCTGTCCCGCCGCCCGCATCCTCCCGCTCGTGCGCATCCTCCCGACGCCGGTGAGAAACCACGAACGGCGTGAGGCACGCCTCCGAGGGCTGTGTTTCACGCGGAGCGTGGGGTTTTGCGCGGGAACTGGTTTCTCACGAGTGCGGATGAGAGCGCGAGCGTGGATGCGGGAACAGGCGCGGACGCGGATGAGGGTGCGGGTGGGGGCACCGGGTCAGGCGACGTCGCGGGAGCGGTCGAGGTCTTCGAAGAGCTCGGTGTTGAAACGGTAGGCGAGGAGAACCTCGGCGATGACGCGCTCGCGCTCCTCCTCGTCCCAGGGCGCGGTGTCCAGCTGCTCGCGGTAGACATCCTTGAAGGCACGCGGATCGGCAATGTCGTCGAAGAGGTAGAAGCCGATGCCGTTCGTCTCGAAGCCGAAGCGGCGCTGCATGACGCGGCCGATGAACACCCCGCCGGAGAGGTCGCCGAGGTAGCGCGTGTAGTGGTGCGCGACGAACCCGCCGGGCCAGGTCGCGCCGACGTGGCGGATGCGATCGACGTAGCGCTGCGTCGTGGGGAGCGGAGCGATGCGGCTGCGCCATTCCGGGCCGAGGAGGAAGGCGAGGTCGGCTTCTAGGGCGGGGAGCCGCGTGAGCTTTTCACTGAGGAAGACGGAGGCGACGGGATCGGTGCGCATGCGCGCGCATCCGGATTCGAGTGCGCTGTAGATGAAGTAGTGCTGGGCGACGAGGGCGATGTAATCGTCGCGGGTAGCCTCGCCCCGCAACAGGTCCGCCATGAATCCCGTGTGCTCGCTGCGCGCATGGGAGCGGGAGGAGCGCTCCCGCAGTGCTGCGGAGAAGGAGATGAGCTCGGCCATTTGCCCAGTGTAAGGCGAACCTCACCTCCCGAGAAGAGGCATTTCCCCCGGCGACGCGGTGCGCACTGCGGGGGGACACTCAGGCAGGCGCCCTAGACTCGGGGGATACGTCTCCCGGGGGTTCCATCCATGCACCTTCTCTCTCCGCGTCGCTGGCGCGCCGTGGCCGCTGGCGCCGTCGCGCTCGCCCTCACCCTCACCGGCTGCACGACGGCGGAGACAACCTTTTCCTACACGCCGCCGGAGCAGACGGAGGGAGCGCTGCCCGACGACACCGTCGCCCAGCTCGAGGCGGCCGTGCAGAACGCCATCACGGCCACGGGTGCGAGCGGCGCGATCGTCGGCGTGTGGGTGCCGTGGAGCGGCACCTGGGTGACGGGCGTCGGCACGCAGGCGCGCGACGACGACACCCCCGTGACGACCGACATGAGCTTCCGCATCGGCGATGTCACTCGACTCATGACGTGCGATGTCCTCTACGGCCTCGTCGACGATGGCACAGTTGAGCTGGATGCTCCCGTGACGCAGTACGTCTCCGGCGTCGCCGATCTGGAGGGCGTGACGCTGCTGGACCTGTGCAACGGCACCGCGGGGATCGGCTCCTCAGAGCTGTCCGTCATGGACACGTGGACGTCGACGCCCGCGCGTCAGTGGGCTCCGCTGGAACTTGCCTCCTACGGTCTGAGCCGCAAGGGCGGCACTCTGCACTCCGAGTATCGCGACTCTGATGCGGGGTACCTCGTTCTCGGCCTCGCGCTGCAGCGGGCATCGGAGAAATCGGCGGCACAGCTCATCCAGGAGTACGTGAGCGAGCCCCTCGGGCTGAGCAACACCTACCTCCCCGGCGTCACGGCCGCGGCGCCCTCCACGGGCGCCGTGCTCGACGGCC
>JAATFJ010000347.1 GCA_015655255.1 Actinomycetales bacterium
CACGTACTGCCAGCTCGTCTCGTACTGCCCGACGAACTTCGTCAGCGCGACGGAAAGCGGTTGGTTCGCGTCGGTCGTGAGGAGCACGAGGGAGGCCGCGAACTCGTTCCAGCAGGCGACGAAGGTGAAGACGAGCGCCGTGACTATGCCCGGCCACACGAGTGGGAGGTTGATGCGGAACAGCACCGCGAGGCGCCCCGCCCCGTCGATCTGCGCCGCCTCGTCGATCTCCTTCGGCACGCCGGCAAAGAAAGAGTGCATGATCCAGACCGCGAAGGACAGGTTGAACGCCGCGTTCACGAGGATCATCGCGGCCCACGTGTCGATGAGGTCGAGCGCGGCGAACTGCCGGAACAGCCCAGAGGTGAGCACGGCGGGCTGGAGCATCTGCGTGACGATGACGAGGAAGAGGAACACCATCCGTCCCGGGAAACGGAAGCGTGCCGTGTAATACGCGGCGGGGAGGGCGACGAGGAGCACGAGGAGCGTCGCGCATACGGCGATGACGATCGTCGAGATGAGGTTGTACGGCAGAGGCGTCTCGGGCGTGGACCACATGTTCACGAAGTTCTCCCAGTGCCACTCCACGGGGAAGTAGGTGGGATCGACGGAGCGGATCTGCCCCTTCGTCTTCACGGAGCCGAAGAACATGATGAGGTACGGCAGCACGAAGATCGCGAGCACGACGAGCCCCGCGGCCATGCGCAGGATGACGTGCGGCAGCGTCACCTGATCGGCCGTGTAGCGGCGTCTGCGACCGGTGATCCGAGGTGCGGGGCGACCGTCCCCCGCGGTCGTCATGGCGGCGGTGACGGTCATGCGTCCACCTCTTTCATGGGCTTCACGGCCTTCACGTAGACCGCCACGATGACGATGACGATGAGGAAGGCGACGACCGAGAGTGCGCTCGCGACGTCGATTTTCTTCTGCAGCTCGATGTACTTGAAGATCATCGTCATGATGGTGTCCGCCCCGTAGCCCGGCAGCGAGCCCGTCATGACCTTGAGGATGGGCAGCGAGTTGAAGACGTTGATGATGTTGATGAGGATCGCCACGCTCAGTGCGCCGCGCAGCTGCGGCAGTGTGATCGCCCAATAGATGCGTACGGGGCCCGCGCCGTCCATCTTCGCAGCCTCGATGGCGTCGGCGGGGACACTGCCGAGACCGGCGAGGATCGTGTACGTCGTGAAGGGCAAGGACACGAACACGGCGACAACGATCGACCACAGGAATGCGGTCTCGGCGTTGCGCGTCCAGCCGAAGCCCTCCGGCGTATCGATGAGTCCGACATCGACGAGGAACTTGTTGAAGATGCCGAAGTACGGCTCGAGGCCGTAGTAGAACACCATCGTCGTCATGATGACGGAGGCTGCCCACGGGATGATGACGGCCATGCGCACGAGCTGCCGTCCCGGGAACGCCTTGTCGAGGATCTGCGCGAGGCCCAGGGAAAGCACGACGGTGAGCGTGACCACGACGATGACCCAGACGATCGTGCGCAGCAGGATCGGCCAGAACTCCGCGAAGCCGAAGACCGTGGCGTAGTTGTCGAAACCGACGGAGCCCTTGTCGAGTCCGGAGAGCGAGATGTCGCGCGTGGAGTTGAAGAACATCACGCCGGCGGGGAAGAACACGACGCCGACGATGAGGATGAGTGCCGGGCCGATCCACGGGAGCGCGTGCACGAGGTCGCGTCCCCCCGCGCGCCCGCCGCCGGGATCCGCCCGACGGCGCGCGCGGGAGGGGCGGAGGCGGCGGTTGGCCGCCTCCGCAGGGTTCGAGGACTGTGCGAGCTGGCTCATCGGATCTCTCCCGAACCCTTTCCCGGGCCTCAGCCCGCGTCCACCTGCGCCTGGATCTCGGCGAGGACATCGGCGGCGGACTTCGTCTGCAGCTGACCGAACAGCGACTTGAAGGCGCCGTCGGCGACCGACCAGCTCGCGTTCGTGGACGGATAGAACTGCGCGCCCGGCAGCACCTCGAGGAAGGGCGCGAGCGCCTCCTCGCCGGACAACTCCTCGGCACCGGACTTCGTCACGGGGAGGAAGCCCTCCGCCTGCACCCACGGCACGTAAACGTCGGCAGAGTAGAAGTAGTCGAAGAACTTCGTGATTGCCTCCTGCTTGTCTCCGTCGTTCTGGAACGCCATGAGCTGGTCGGCGACGCCGAGCGTGAAGGCGGAACCGTCCTTCGTGGGGATGGGCACGATGGAGTAGTCGAGGTCGGGGTTGTCTTCCGCGATCTGCCCGACCGTCGGCGGCAGACCGACCTGCATCCCGATCTTGCCCTGGATGAAGATGTCCATGAGCGGGGAGCGCTGCGTCGATCCCGGGTCGGCCTGGGTGGCTCCGGCATCGATCATCTTCTTGATCTGCTCGGCGCCGACGAGGTTCTCCGGAGTGTCGATGGTGATCTCGGACTCGTCGCCGAAGGAGCCGCCTCCGCCCCACAGCCAGACCGCGGCCTCGGCCTGGGCCTCCTCCGATCCGAGCGGCATGCCGTAGCCGGCGATGCCGTTGCCCAGCGCGGAGATCTTCGTCGCGGCGTCGAGGAGCTCGTCCCAGTTCGTCGGCGCCTCGACGCCCGCCTGCGCGAGGAGGTCGTTGTTGACGAAGAGCGCACGAGCCGAGGCGATGAAGGGGAGTGCATAGGTGGTGCCGTCGAGCTGTTCGTTCTCGATGAACGACTCCTGGAAGTCGGAGAAGGTGTCTGGGCTCGTGACGTCCTCGACGTCGTAGAGGAGTCCGTCGCCGGCGAAGCCGACGAAGGGACCGCCGTTGTAGATGTCGGGGGCCTCGCCGCCCTGGATCTTCGTCGCGACGACGCTCTCCAGATCATCCCAGGAGGTCACCTCGAGGTTCACGGTGATGCCGTCGTTCTCCGCCTCGAAGCCGTCGATGACGGTCTCCCAGTTGGCCTTGGTCGCGTCCGAATAGCTGGGCACGAGCAGGTTGAGCGTCGTCGAGCCGCTCTCGCCGTCGTCGCTGCCCTCATTCCCTCCGCTGAAACCGCACGAGGTGAGAGCGAGCGCCGCGGTCGCGGAGAGGGCGATGGCGCCGATCTTCAGAGACTTCTTCATGTGTTGCTTCCTCACTGTGTAGGGATGGTGCACGGTCGCGCAGCACATCACGCGGCGATGCATGGTCGAACTTTTCCTGCCTCAGAGTGATAATTTATGCAAAGCTACAAGGTAAAAATCGCAAAGACAATCAAAAACTGCACAATTTACCCAGCCGATACATAAGGAGAACGACTCATGACCGATGACTCCACGCCCGGTGTGCACATGCGCGCGGAGCTTCATTCGCAGCCCGACACGTGGGAACGGGCGGCCGGTTTGCGCGCCGAGCAGCGGCTCCTTCCCGCGAAGGGCGCGCGCATCGCCGTCATCGGTTGCGGCACCTCCTGGTTCATCGCGCAGTCCTATGCGGCGCTGCGCGAGCGGGCAGGATTCGGTGAGACCGATGCCTTCGCCGCCTCCGAAGCCGTCCTCGACCGCGACTATGACGCCATCGTCGCGCTCACCCGATCGGGGACGACGACGGAGGTACTGGGGCTCGCGGAGGCGGTGCGCGGCCGCATCCCCGTCGTGGGCGTCATCGGCGATCCCGACTCCCCGCTCGTCGACCTCGTCGACGAGGCCGTGCTCCTCCCCTTCGCCGACGAAAAGTCCGTCGTCCAGACGCGATTCGCCACGACCGCCCTGGCCCTCTTCCGTGCCTCCCTCGGCGAGGACATCGGCCCCGCGATCGCCGATGCCCGCGCCGTGCTCGCCGGATCCGACGATCCCGCGCTCGCGACCGCCGAGCAGTACACCTTCCTCGGCCGAGGATGGACGATCGGTCTCGCGCACGAGGCCGCCCTCAAGCTCCGCGCGTCCTCGCAGTCCTGGACCGAGTCCTACCCGTCGATGGACTACCGGCACGGCCCCCCCGCCACCGCCGCCCCGGGTCGGCTCCACTGCCACTTCGGCAGCGCCCCCCAGGGCCTCGCCCCCCAGGTCCAGGCGCCGGGAGAC
>JAATFJ010000245.1 GCA_015655255.1 Actinomycetales bacterium
GCCGATGTAGGAGTTGAGGTTCATGGCCTTATTGGCCTCGTGCGAGAGCGAGATGTAGCGCTTGCGCTCGAAGGAGGTGAGCTCGGCCGTGAAGATCCAGACGAGGCGGCGCAGCAGCTCGCGCCGACGCTCCTCGGGGAGCACGGCGCCCTCGGCCTCGGCGGCCTCCAGAGCGCTCGCCGTGGACTCCAGATCCTCCGCAAGACCGATGATGACTTCGTCGACGAAGAAGTCGTCGACATGGTCCTCGCGCGGCTCCGCCGCGGCGGCGTCGCGCAGGAGGGTGATGGCGTGCCGGTACTCGGCGATGAGACCGGGGAGGGAGAACGCGCCCGGGTCGGCGTCGAAGGCCTCGAGAGTCGCCGCGAACCGCGCGTGCGGGGCGCGCAGCGCCTCGGCGATCTCGGTGGGCACGGCACGAGTCGCCTCCAGCCGTTCCCGTATGGCGGGATCGCGGGGGAAGGGGTCGTCGTCGAGGAGGAGCACGACGCGCAACTGGGGGTACTCCTGCAGGGCCGCGGACCACAGCGTCTTGCGGATGACGGCGGGCTCCTCGGCATAGCTGGGGACTAGCACGGTGAGGGGGCGCCGCGCGTGCGAGAAGTGCCGGTCGAGGTCGGCGCGCGCGGCGCGACGGTGCGCGCGGAAGCGCTGGAAGGCGCCGTGTCGCGCGAGCAGGTACATGAGCGCCGAGTAGGTGAGGAAGGAGACGACGACGATGTAGGAGACGCCCTCGAGGAAGCGCCAGGTGGTGTCGAAGACCCCCGCGAGGAAGAGCGTGATCGTCACGGTGAGCACATAGAGCGCCCACGTCGCCACGGTCACCCAGATCGCCACGCGACCGAGGATGAGCTTGCGGACGGAGGGGCGCGCGTGGAGCGCGGGGAGGGGACGCCGCGGCTTCTCCGTGCCCCACTGTCCGCGCCGCCGCTTCCGGGGCGCGGCGGTGGCCTGCTCCTCGGCGGGCGGTGCGACGACGTCGTCCGGCGACATCACCGTGCTGTCCATGTGTTACTTCCCCGTCGTGCGGCCCCAAAGTCCTGTCACCACGATGCTAGGAGCCGCGGAGAAGACTCCGCCGCGGGCGGGGAAGATCTTTGAGTAATCTTGCGGCAGGTTTGCGCTTCTTGCGGCAGGCTTGCGGGAACCCAGAGGAAAGGAGCGCCCATGGTCCGCACGTCGTCGGTGTGGCGGTGGCAGCTCATCTTCACGGGGAGCATCGCGGCCACCGCGGTGACGATCGCCGCGCTGCGCCCCTACGTCTTCGCCTCGCCGGTGTTCCTCGCGGGGATCATCCTCACCGTCGTGACGACGATCGTCGTTCTCGTGCTGCCGTGGAATGCGCTGCCCTCCCGCGTCGTCGTCGTGGTGCCCCTCCTCGACGCCTTCGCCATCGGGCTCACGACGCACGTCCCCGATCTCCGTCTCGGCTACCTCTGGGTCATCCCCGTGACCTGGATCGCCGTCTACTATTCGATGACGTACGTGTTCACGGCGATCGGGCTCATCGTCTTCTGCTTCGTCGTCTTCGGGGACGATTCCGGGCTCCCCTCGGACAAACTGCTCCGTTCGCTCATCGTCGTGCTCGCCCTCACCTTCCTCGGGATCACCCTGCGCATCTCGACGCAGCGCTCCCGGGCCTCGCGACGTCTGCTCTGGAGGCAGGCCGAGCAGGTCGATCGCGCGGCGGCACGCGCAACGACGCACCAGCAGCGCGTCACGCAGATCATCGATGCCCTCGACACCGCGCTCGTCGCCGTCTCCGAGGACGGCACCGTCCTGAACATGAACGACGCCTACCGGCACCTCTACGGACGCGACCGCTTCGGGGCACGACTCCCCGCGCCCGCGGTCGAGTACGACGATCGCCAGGGCGAGCCGTTGCCTCCGGAGCGGACGACCCTCGCCCGGGCGTCCCGAGGGGACATCCTCGACGCCGAGCGGGTCTGGCTCTTCGACCGCGCGGGGCGCTGGCGCGCCCTGGAGGCAACGACAGAGCCGATCGCGCGGTCCGCCGACGGGCAGTGCACGACCCTGCTCATCATCGACGACGTCACCGATGCGCTGGAGGCAGCCGACGAACGCCGCGCGATGACCGCGCTCGTCTCGCACGAACTGCGCAACCCCCTCACGGCGATCATCGGACACGTCGAGCTTCTGCAGGACCGCGAGGACCTGCCGGACCGCGTCAGGGAACAGCTCGGCATCATCGTGAGCGCGAGTGAGCGGATGCAGCGTCTCGTCACGACCGTGCTCGATGAGAGCCGCCCCGCCGCCCCCGTGCTCTCCGAGCCCGTCGACCTGCGCCAGCTCGCAGACGCATCCGCCGCCTCCTTCCTCCCCACGGCCGCGGGCAACGGAGTGTCGATCGCGGTGACGGGCGCGGAGACGCTGCTCATCCACGGTGACGCGTTCCGGCTGCGCCAGGCGATAGACAACCTGCTGAGCAACGCCGTGAAATACACGCCCGCGGGCGGGGCGATCACGATCGCGCTGGGCCTCGAGGCTGACGGGCGCGCGGAGCTGCGCATCCGCGACACGGGGACGGGGATGTCCTCCGAGGACGTGGCGCGCATCTTCCAGCCGTATTTCCGCGCGAGAAACGCCGTCATCAGCGATATTCCCGGCACAGGGCTCGGCATGGGCATCGTGCGCGATATCGTCCAGGCCCATGACGGTGTGCTCGACGTACACAGCGAACTCGGCGTCGGCACGGAGGTCACCGCGCGCTTCCCCCGGCAGCTGACGAGAAAGAAGGATGCCGCATGATGCCCTTCGCCATCACCGGAGAGATCACCGTCGATGTGTCGGTGGCGCTCGTGGCGCTCGTGACGCTGACGACGGTGCTCGTCGTCGGGCTCGCGACGCTTCCCCGGCCCAGTGCGGCCACTGTCGCCTGGGCCGTGGCCTTCGCCCTCGGCATGCTCGGCACCTATGTCTGGGTCGCGGCGCAGGAGCTCGATTCCGCGGCGCTCCTCGTGGCGGGATCCGGCCTCATGCTGAGCTTCGAGGCGCTGATCTGGCATGGGCTGCGACTGTATTTCGGGCGTCGGCCGATCTGGTGGGCCGTCGTGGCGTACGTCGTCCTCGCTCCCAGTGTGCTCGGGCTGACCTCGGGCACCCCGGTGTTCCCCCTCGTGTTCCGCTCGCTGTTCCTCCTTGCGGGGGTCTTCGCGGCGCTCAACGTCATCGAGCTGTTCCGCCGGCGCCGTGCGGCGCGCGACATCGTCCTGCCGCTCGCCCTCGCCTCGTTCGTGTTCGCGGTCGTATCGCTCGTGGAGTTCATCACGGGGCTCGACTCCGCGAGCCAGCTGAGTGCGGCCAGTCAACTCGTCGTGCTCCGGGAGGTCAACGGTGTGGGCTCCTTGCTCACGTGCGTGTGCGCGGCGGTGACGATCGTGCTGCTCGTCCGCGCGGAGGAACCGGCCTCCTGCGACGAAGAGAAGGCGCGTGATCGCGCGCGTCTCCGGCTGCAGAAGGCGAAGGCGCAGCCCGATGCGGGCTGGTCGGTGCTCGATGTGCGGTTGGACGATCCCGACGAACTGCGCGAGGCCTGGGCCGCGGCCTCCTACGCGCAGATCATCGATGCCTTCCACGCGCACATCCGCGCGGCACTGCCCGCGCTGGCCGACGCCGAACGGGTGTCCGACCGTCGCGCGATCGTCGTGATCTATGGGAGCGAGGAGGCGGTGGCGCATCATCTGCGCGCCCTGCTCGCTCGCATTTCCGCCCCGCCGGAGCCGGGCACGCTCGCGCCGAGCATGCGGGTGTCGGCGAGCGTCGGCTGGGTGGGTGCCGCCGTCGCGGACTACGACTACGACGCGCTCATCGCCCTCGCCGCGGACGCCGCCGTGCGCGCGCGGGCGAACGGCGGCGACCGCTGGGAACACGTGCGTCAGGCCGCACCGACCGCCTGAGCGCGCAGTCGGACCGCGTGCGTCGATTCCTGTGCGGGGTGCCGGGGCGAATCGCCGGAGGCGCCGGTCAGGCGTGGAAGACGGTGTGCAGGGGCCCGATGGCGTCGCGGCCGCCGAGGCCGTCGATCTCGAAGAGCACGGAGATGCCCGCGACGTGGTGCCCGAGGCGCTCGACGAGGGTGCGCCCGGCGGCGAGGGTGCCGCCCGTGGCGAGGACATCGTCGATGAGGAGGATGCGCGCCCCGCGGGGGAGATCGTCGTGCATCTCGATGGTGGCCGTGCCGTATTCGAGGGCGTAGTCCACGGAGGCCGCAGGTCGGGGGAGCTTTCCGGCCTTGCGGATGGGGACGAGGCCCACCCCCGCGGAGATGGCCGCCGCGCCCGCGAGGAGGAAGCCGCGCGCCTCGATCCCGGCGACCACGTCGAACTCCCCAGCGAAGGGCTCCAGCAGCGCCTCCGTCGTCGCCCGCAGCGCGTCGGCGTCCGCGAGGAGCGGAGTGATGTCGCGGAAGAGCACGCCCGGTTCCGGGTAGTCGGGGATCGTGCGGATGAGGGATTCTGCGTGGGCGAGAGGGGAAAGCGTCACCGCGGAAGTCTACCGGCGCGGCGGACGCGCGCTCGTTTGCCCCGCGCTGCCGGGGCGGTTAGCCTGCCCCTATGCGCGTGTCCCCCCGTCGTCTCCACCGGCTTCTTGCGGCGCCCCTGGCTGCCGTCCCCCTCCTCCTCGCGGGCTGCGCGGCTCCTGCGGGCACCGGGGCGCTCATCTGGTCGGACGAGTTCGACGGCCCGGCGGGATCGCCCGTGGACGCCGACGTGTGGACGCACGACCTCGGCGACGACGGCTGGGGCAATGAGGAGCTCGAGAACTACACGGACGATCCGGCGAACAGCTCCCTCGACGGTGACGGCCATCTCGTCATCACGGCGCGCGAGGAGAACGGCGAGTACACCTCCGCGCGGCTGACGACGGCGGGCACGGTCGAGTTCCAGTATGGGCGCGTGGAGGCGCGCATGAAGCTGCCCCGCGGCCAGGGGATGTGGCCCGCGTTCTGGATGCTGGGGACCGAGAGCCCCGAGGCCCAGTCCTGGCCGGCGACGGGGGAGATCGACATCATGGAGAACGTGGGCAACGAGCCCGCGGCCGTGTATGGGACGATCCATGGGCCAGGCTACTCGGGCGACGACGGTCCCGGCGGGTCCTACGAGGATCCGGAGGGGAACGCCATCGCCGACGACTGGCACGTCTTCGCGGTCGACTGGCGCGCGGAGGAGATCGTCTGGTCTGTCGACGGCGAGGAGTACTTCCGCGTGACGCCCGAGGTTGCCGCGGGGAAGGACTGGGTCTTTGACCATCCGTTCTCGCTCCTCGTCAACCTTGCCGTGGGGGGACAGTGGCCGGGGGACCCGGACGATTCCACGCGCTTCCCGCAGGAGATGCTCGTCGACTACATCCGTGTCTCCGACAACGGCGAGACGGTGCGCTGAGCGGCCAAGATCACGGTTCGGTCGCGCTCTCCGCCGCTGCTTGACATTCGTGGGAGCGCTCCCATATTGTCGAACCGTTCCCGTGGGAGCGCTCCCATACGCGCGGGGGGACAGCACCAGAAGAACGATGACCCACTACACAAAGGAGTGAACCGTGAACACACGTGTCCGAAGCCGGATACTCACGACAGCAGCCCTCGCATCCGTCTCCGCTCTCGCGCTGGCCGGATGCTCCACCGGCGGCAGCGGAGACGGCACCGACGCCGACGGCGACATCGAGATCAGCGTCGCCACCTTCAATGACTTCGGCTACACCGACGAGCTCTTCGCCGAGTACGAGGCCGACCACCCCGGCATCA
>JAATFJ010000082.1 GCA_015655255.1 Actinomycetales bacterium
ACATCGGGTGGGGTGAGAGTGGTGGTGGGAATGGTCATGGTCGGGTCTCCTCGTCGAGAATCAGTTGGTGGTTGAGATCAGGGGTTTGCGGTCGCGTGGGGTGCTTCGTGGGAGAGCGGGGAGGCTCCGAACTTCGCGGTGTGCACGTCTCCGATGGTGATGTGCACAGCTTGGGAGTCGGTGTAGAAATCGATCGAGCGGTAGCCGCCCTCGTGGCCGAGGCCGGAGGCCTTCACCCCGCCGAAGGGGGTGCGGAGGTCCCGGACGTTGTTGGAGTTGAGCCACACCATCCCCGACTCCACGGCCTGGGCAAAGTTGTGACCCCGGCGGAGGTCGTTCGTCCAGATGTAGGCGGCAAGCCCGTACTTCGTGTTGTTGGCGAGGGCGAGGGCCTCCTCCTCGGTGTCGAAGGGGGTGATCGCGACGACGGGTCCGAAGATCTCCTCTTGGAAGATCCGCGCGTCCGGCGCCACATCGGCGAAGACGGTCGGGGCGACGTAGTTCCCCGTGGGGAAGCCCTCCGGGCGTCCGCCGCCCGCGACGAGGCGTCCCTCGCTCTTACCGAGCTCGACGTAGCTCATGACCTTCTCGTAGTGCTCCGGGTGCACGAGCGCGCCGACCTCGGTCGCGGGGTCGCTCGGGAGGCCGACCTTCACTCGACGCGCCTGTGCCGCGTAGCGCTCGACGAACTCGTCGTAGACGCTCCGCTCCACGAGGATGCGGCTCCCCGCGGTGCAGCGCTCGCCGTTGAGGGAGAAGACGCCGAAGATGCACGCGTCGATCGCGACCTCGAGGTCGGCGTCGGCGAAGACGACGGCGGGACTCTTCCCGCCCAGCTCCATCGACAGGCCCTTGAGGTACGGGGCGGCGTTGCCGAAGATGAGCTGGCCGGTCTTGCTCTCCCCCGTGAAGGAGATGAGGGGGACGTCGGGATGCTTCACGATCGCGTCGCCCGCGTCCTCGCCGAGGCCGTTCACGAGGTTGAAGACGCCCTGGGGAAGGCCGGCCTCCTCGAAGATCCCCGCCCATAGCGAGGCGGACAGCGGAGTGAACTCCGCGGGTTTGAGCACGACAGTGTTGCCCGTGGCGAGGGCGGGGCCGAGCTTCCACGACTCGAGCATGAAGGGCGTGTTCCACGGCGTGATGAGCCCGGCGACCCCGATGGGTTTGCGGTTGACGTAGTTCATCTGCCGGCCGGGCACCTTGAAGGCGTCGTCGGCCTGGGCGACGATGAGGTCGGCGAAGAAACGGAAGTTCTCGGCTGCGCGCCGGGCCTGCCCCAGCGCCTGGGTGATGGGCAGGCCGGAATCGAAGGATTCCATCTCGGCGAGCTGCTGATCGTGCGACTCGACGATGTCGGCGATGCGGTGCAGCACGCGGGAGCGCTCGCGGGGGACCATCTTCGGCCAGGGCCCGTCGACGAACGCCCGGCGCGCGGCGGCGACGGCGAGGTCGACATCGGCCTTCTTCCCCGCAGCGGCGTGCACGTAGGTCTCGTTGGTGACGGGGTTGAGCACCTCGAAGGTGTCGCCGTCGACGGAATCGACGAAGGCGCCGTCGATGTAGTGCTGGATCTTCTCCGGCAGCCCTGCCGGACGAACGTCATCGGTCATTGTGTCTCCATCTTCAGAAAGCGGGCAGGCCCAGGGTCTCTTCCGGGTGCTCATGGATCATGTAGGCGTCGAGCGTGGCGGAGCGGTGGCGGCGGGCCGCCTTCTCGATCTCGCCGAGGGGCGCTCCTCGCTCGATGAGCTGCAGGATGTTCTCGTGCTCGCGGACCGATTCCGCGGCGCGTCCGGGAACGAAGCTGAAGGTCGAGTCGCGGAGGTGGCCGAGCCTGCCCCACTCAGCCTCGACGAGTTCGAGCATGCGCGGATTGGCGCACTCCCGGTAGAGGATCTCGTGGAACTCCCTGTTCAGCAGCGTGAAGGCGTGCGGATCGAAGTTCTGCAGAGTCTCGATCATCCGCTCGTTGATCTTCCGCGCTCGCCGCACCCTCGAGGATCGAGAGGGACTGCATGCTGTAGCGGTACTGCGTGTCGTCAACCATCACTACCCGCGCGCCGACGTTGCGCTCGAAGATGACGAGCCCCTCGGCCTCGAGCTGGCGTATCGCCTCGCGCACGGGTACGACGCTCATGTGCATCTCGCCAGCGATGGCACTGAGGACGAGACGGTAGCCGGGCGTGAAATCGCCGCGGGAGATGCGCTCCTTGACCCAGTGGTACGCGAGTTGGGACTTGCTCTGGGACATGCTCTGGGACTTGCTCTGGGCGGTGGTGGCGGTCACGGGCGCTCACGCTCCTCGTAGCGGTCGCGCCATTCCGCACCCAGGGGGAAGAGCCCGTCGACGGGGTGACCCGCGGAGACCTGATCGGCGATCCAAGCGTCCTCCTCCTCCTGGGCGATGGCCGCGTCTGCGACCTCCTCGGCGAGGGAGGGGGGGATGACGATGACGCCGTCGCTGTCGCCCACGATGATGTCGCCGGGCTGAACGGTGGCGCCGCCGCACGCGATCGTCGTGTCCACGTCCCAGGGCACGTGTCGCCGACCGAGGACGGCGGGGTGGGCGCCCGCGGTGAACACGGGGATGCCGACGGCCGCGACCGCCTCGGCGTCGCGCACGCCGCCGTCGGTCACGATGCCCGCAGCGCCGCGGGCCCCTGCGCGGATGGCGAGGATGTCGCCCAGGGTCCCGGAACCTGTCTCCCCGCGCGCCTCGATGACGACGACTTCGCCCTCGGCGACGGTGTCGAAGGCGCGCTTCTGGGCGTTGTAGCCGCCTCCGTGGGAGCGGAAGAGGTCTTCGCGGTTCGGAACGAAGCGCAGGGTCTTCGCCGTGCCTACGAGCTTGGCGTCCGCCCGGAGCGGGCGCACGCCGTCGATGTGCACGTTGTCGAGGCCGCGCTTGCGGAGCTGCTGGGAGAGCCCCGCGACGGGGGCTTCGAGGAGCTTCGCGCGCAGCTGTGGCGACAGACCCCTCCGCTCCTGCTCGGGGAGGCCGGCCAGTGCGCGCGACCCCCAGGCCTCCTCGCGCTGGGTGTCGTCGACGAGGGGGAGGGAGCCGAGGGCCTCGTCGAAGGCGGGCGCCTCGCCCTCCACGACGGTCGTGACGAGGCGACCGCTCGTCGCACCCGTCTCCGGATCGTCGACCTCCACCTCGACGATGTCGCCGGGAACGATGACCGAGGAGCCGGCCGGCGTGCCGGTGAGGATGACATCGCCGGGCTCGAGCGTGAAGTGCTGGGAGAGGTCGGCGACGAACTGCGCGAGCGGGAAGAGCAGACCCGCGGTCGTGTCCTCCTGGGTCAGCGTTCCGTTCACCCACGTGCGCACGCGCAGGGCGTCAGGGTCGACGGTGCGCGCATCGAGGAGCCTCGGGCCGATGGGTGTGTAGCCGTCGCCGCCCTTCGAGCGGACGTTGGAGCCCTTGTCGACGGCGCGGAGGTCGTAGAGGCCGAGGTCGTTGGAGGCGGTCACCCAGCCGACGTGCCCCCAGGCCTCGTCGAGGGGGACGCGGCGCGCGACCGTGCCGATGACGAGGGCGATCTCCCCCTCGTAAGCGAGCAGCTCGGTGCCCGTGGGGCGCTCGACGGTGCTGCCGGAGGCGGCGACGGAGCTGGACGCCTTGAAGAAGTAGGAGGGCGCGGCGGGGCGGCGTCCTCGCTGGGCGGAGCGGGACGCGTAACTCAGGTGCACGGCGATGATCTTCCCCGGTCGGCCGGGCAGACCCGAGTACCGCGGATCCGTGCTGGTCTCGATGGTCATGGAGCTCCCTCGCTCTTGCGTCGTATCTCAAATCGTATATCATTTCATCAACACTGGCAAAGGCTTTTGGTGCAGCTGCCACGACGATGAAGTCCCACGACGAAGGAGTCACGATGAGTGCCGAATCTTCCCCGTTCACCACGCCGGTCGCCACCGGCTCCGATATGAAGAGAGTCGCCGTTGCCACCGTCATCGGCACCACGATCGAGTGGTACGACTTCTTCCTGTACGCGAATGCGGCCGCACTCGTGTTCGCCTCGCTCTTCTTCGAGCCGGCCGGAAACCAGATCGCCACGCTGCTCTCCTTCGCCACGGTCGGTGTGAGCTTCCTGTTCCGTCCGCTCGGCGCGTTCCTCGCGGGACACTTCGGAG
>JAATFJ010000189.1 GCA_015655255.1 Actinomycetales bacterium
AGTCGCCCGCGTGTCCGGCTGGGAGGCAGCATGTGTGAGACTGGATAATTCCAACCGGCGTTCCCCACCATTCGGAGAAGCACACGTCGATGCCTTCCATGATCACTTCTCCGTCTCGTCGTCGGTCTGGAAGTCGTCTGCGATGTCCCGTTCGAATTCGTCACGGGGGTAGAACGTCCTCTCGGAGCGGGCTTCGTAGAGGCGGTCTGCGAGCCACCGGGTTTCACGCTGTGCGCGGCGGTAGGCTTTGTTGAGGAGGTGGTTGGACCGGTAGGTGACGACCCAGAGGATGGTCATGATGACGGCGCCGATGGGGAGGATGAGGTCGGTGATCATCCAGGTCCAGTGCCAGCCTTGGATGTTCATGGCGAGTGTCACGAGATGACCTCCAGCTCGTCAGGGTAGAATTCGATCAGTTCTCTCTGGTTGTTGATACTCACAGCCCAGTCCCAGTGGAAGGTTCCGGGGCGAACAATGACACCTACCTGTCCCTCGAAAGCGTGGGTGTCGTTCTCTCTGACGTTGTGGATGCGGACTCTGTCACCGATCTGCATGGTGTCCTCTTTCGTTGTGGTCTTCGGCGTATCGGACGTCTTCGTCTGTACGCCATATTCTAACACGCTGTTCGCACAGGGTGCAATAGAAAGAACCTACCAGCCTCGATGGTGGAGGCTGGTAGGTTCCTGCTATGGGCCGCGTCTTGCCGACCCTCTTGCCCGAGCCCTTACAGGGCAGCGGTGCCAGCATCGGGACCGGCGAGGGGGTTCGTCCCGACGGCGGTGCCGCCGGTCTTGCGGGTAATGCGGTCGACGGCCCACACGGTGACGTGAGCGCCGTCGGTCTTCTGGCGGACGGTGACGCCGACCTCGGCTCCGGCTTCGCGCCAGAGGTTGAGGACGGACGCGACCGCCTTGGCGGGGTCGGTGCCCTTGTCGACGGGCACGTCGAAGCTGAGGGCCTTGGACCGGTCGGCGGCGAGGGCCTGCACGTGCTTGAGGTAGGGGTTCTCGCGGCGGGTGGTGGCGGGGACGGCGGTCTCGGTGATGTTGAGCTCGACCATGATGTGTGTCCTTTCGTGGTTGCGGGCAGGTTGCCCTTAGTCAAAGAATAGCGGAAGTTCGGTCTGCTGTCCAGCGGGTGCGGACTGCACGGCAGTATTGGGCGGGTAGACGGTCTCGATGTAGTGGACCTTGTTGTCGGGTCCGATGATGGGGTCGCCGGGGCGGTGGTCCTGGTCGCCGGTGAGGATGAGACCGTCTGTAGTGAGGACGGCGCGGCGCTGGGCGAGGGGACGTCGGTTCATGATGTGCGCGACCTGTTCGTGGTAGTCCCGGCGGTACTCGGACAGCGCGAGTGCGTGAGTGGTGTAGAGCTCGCAGTCGCGACCCCGCTTCCGCGGGTCGAGGTGGGCGAAGCATACGTGCCACGAGCCCCCGCCTGTCGACGCATATACGTATCCCTTAGTCATGGAGAGCCTTCCCTCTTGCGCTTTGCACGGCCCTGACGGTACGTCCCAGTTCGGCCGCCAGCTCACGGTCCGGGGGGCGGTCGGGTGCGATGATTCGCTCTATCTCTGCGCTGGTCCACGGGTAACGACCGCGTACCGCTAGATCGGTGAACTGCGCGTAGTACGTTCTGCGCTGCTTGTTGCGGCGCTCGGGATGTGCGAGCCTCCAGCGTCGGTTGGCTTCGTAGCGCTTAGTCATTGTACCTGTCCTCCTCGTAGTGTCCCTGCCTGATCTTGGAGAGCTTCTCGCTCATGAGTCCGGGGTTCTGCCATTCGACTTCGTACTCCCGGGAGACGTGGTGCCCGATGGCCCATCCGGCGATGACGGTGTTGTGCCAGGCACCGACGGTGAATCCATGTTCCATCGTACACGCTGAGCAACCCATGTGCCAGCGTTTCCCTTCACTGGGAACGAGCTTGATATTCTTGTCCATCGTCTCCCACTTGCGCCAGTGATTCCACTGCCCTTGCAGCGCGAGCCCGAGCCCAGTGAACCGGGACAGCTGCGCGGGGACGGATAGAGCGTTGGCGCGCATCCCTTCGAGGACGCGTTCGCGGGTGAGGTTCCCGAGGTCGACGCCCCGGGTCTTCGCGACCTCGGTGCCGTCGGTCTTCGTGGCGAAGTACATTCCGGACTGCAGGTAGGTCAGGCTGGTGAACGCGTCGTATTCCCATTCTCCGAGCCCGGCGCCTTCGGTGACGTCGAGGGGGTGACTGACGAACATGGCGTCTGTCTCCCACGCGATGACGTAGTCCAGCTTGTCGAGGGTGACGCGTAGGACAGCGGCCCGGCACTTCGAGGTGACGTACCCTGCCCATTCGAGCTGGTGGTAGGGCGGGATGTGGACCTGACCTTTGCGGTCGACACGCCACCCGACCTGTTGCGCGAGCTTCCCGTAGAGGCTGTTGAGCCCGAGCTTGATCCCCATGTGCGCGCCGTCACCGGCCGCCTTGAGTGCTCGGCGTTCTGCGAACAGGGGGCGGATGAACGCGAACGGTTTGGTGTCGGTGGCGGGGGTGAAGACCCACGCGCCGATGACGGTGACGGTCCCGCCCCAGATGGCGATGTACTCGTGGGCGACGTCGTACTCGGGCGTCCAGTACCAGCCTTCTACGCTGGAAGGGTAGGCGGTGTTGCCGGTGTCGAATCGGCAGGGCAGTGGCTGGGGAATTGCCGGTGAAGTAACGCCGTCATATCGCAGATGGTAGATAGCAAAATCTTGGTGCCCGGGGTCGCCATCGACGTAATTCCATGAGCCGCCTGCAAGGCTCGGCACGTCACACAACCCCCACGGGTAAGCAGAGTTGATATCATATTCGTAAGCCTTTCCATTGACGTGCCCGGATCGGACGACTTCGAACCGCCCGCCGAAGTAGGCGGAACGGACAGCAGGCATGACCTCGTCGGGGGATTGCTGCATGTGGTTCCCGACACCTTCCCGCTTGAGTAGCGACACGGCGATGGCCCCTGGTCCGTCCCAGCGTCCGGGGCGGAGGTTGACCTTGTCGAGTCGGATGCGGAACTCAGTCATGAGCTTGACGAGGTTGACGAGCTCCCAGTGGTTGTACTCGATGATCTCTTTCACGTCGGACGCGCGGAACCCTGAGCGCAGGCGCTTGTTCTCCACGATCATGTCGCGGTGCTCGAACTCTTCCCCAAGGTAGGAGTCGCAGGCCTTGACGAACGCGCACTGGAAGAAAGAGATGACGTCGTAGAACAGGATGGACTCCCCGCCCCGGGACAGGTGGAAGGTCTTGCCGCGCCGCCAGGTGATCCGCCAGTCACGCCACGTCACAGCGCCGTCGTCGTAGAGGACTTGGAGGAACTCTTGGGGGATGTCGGTGAGCCACATGTTCCAGTCATACCCGGCGCCGTAGATGACGTTGATTGTCCCGGGTGTGTTGGACTCAAGCGCGAACTCAAAGATACGTTCGGTGGGCAGGTAGTCCGGGTCTGTGATGAGAGCGCCGTTACTGTTCGCGAGCATGAGGTAGTCGTGGTGCCCGTCGTCTCCACGGGTAACGCCTTCGCCGTCCCACGCGACGAACGGTTTCGCGAGCCATCGGCGCAGGCGTGCGTCCTGGTTCTCGCGGCGCTTGCTCGCCCGACCGGCGTCGGTCGCTCGCCATGCGGCGTGGTGCTGCCGGGATGCCCGCTTGCCCTTGTCGGTCTGCCGGTACTGCCGGGACCGTTCTGCCCCGTTCTTGACTGACGGAGCCTGCCCCTCCGTGAACTCCATGACCGCTCCCTAGTGGGTGTCTGCGTAGGTGCAGTCGGGGCAACATCCCGGCACTGCGCAATCCCGGCAATCCCGATGCCGTCGGATGATGTCTTGGCACTCTTCCCAGCTCGTCCCGCAAGCCTCGCAGTCGTTCTTGTGCGGCGTGTGGCGTTCCATGTCAGTTCCCTTCAGGCTTTGTTATCGTATAGAGCTCGGGATGCAGTGCTCCGGCCTGTTCCATGTCATCCGGAAACTCATCGATAAAACAATCGCACATGTCTCGGGGGCACACAATAGAGCCTGGACCGTAGGCTGGGCAATAGCGTTCCATGTCAGTTCCCTCCGTAGGGGTGGGCGTCGATCTAGTCGGCGCCTTCGAAGCCGTCCGGGTAGGCGCGGACGTAGGTGTTCATGTCGGTGTAGTCGCGTTCGTCCTGCGGGAGGGACCAGCCTTCCACGAACGCGTGGTAGAACTCCGCCCGACGCTTCGCCGACCATGACCGGTCGAACTTCGAGCCGGGCTGGCGGGAGTGACTGCGTGACCATGCGGCGGACTTCTTGTCCCACGCGGCGAGCTGCGCGAGGTCCCGCGCCCCGGTGGTGCGTTGCACGGCGATCTGCTGCGCCCGCTGCGCCTCGGCCGGGTTGGTGCGAATGGCTTTCGCGGTGGGGAACGCCCCGCGTCGGCGGGCCTTTGCGAGTGTGTCCAGTGAGGTGAATCCCAGCTCACGGGCTCGTGCGTTGCGTCGCTGCCGCTCAGCGGCGTAGTCGCGAATACGCTTGCGCGCCGTCAACGGGTTTGCTACCATGGAGTCACACCTGTTTCAACTGTAAGGAGAAGGGGCCCCGTGGTCAGCGGGGCCCCTTCTCATGTGTCACAACTCTCGGACGTCACCGGTCACGCGCTCGAACGCGAGGATGGTGTAGCTCTCCCCCGGCACGAGCGCGAAGTCTTCATACCCGGCCTCCACCATAACGTTGAGCCGATCACGCAGTTCGCGCGCATTGACGTACGGGCCCCGACCGTCCGGCTGTATCGAGATGGTCACGACTTCGCGAGTCAGAGGCATGACTCCTCCGTCTCAGAACTGCAGGTAGTACGTGACGGCGGGGGTGTCGTTCCCCTTGTCGTCCACGTAGGTGTAGTCGGACCGGGTGAGTCCGCCCTTCACCATGCGACCGGCCTGCGGCAGGGGGTGCCCCGCCTTGGTCCGGTTGTCGGTGACCTCCCGAAGCTGCTGCGCGATGCCCGTCGACCCGTCGTTGAGGACGGCGAGGTTGCCGTTCTCAAACACGATCTCGGCGGACACGAACTCACCGTACTTCCCCTCGTTGAAGCGCCACGACTTGATCAGGAACGGGACCCCGATCAGGGAATCCTTCTCCTTGACGATGTCGAGCGACACGATGCCGTCGACCTCGTTGTTGTCGACGTCAGCGCCGTACTGCGCGAACCACTGGAGGATGGCCTGCGTGTCGGTGAGCTTGTCGAGCTCGCTCAGGTTGATCGAGGTCTCGACGTCCTTGCCCTTTGCGGCTGCCATTGCATTGCCCTTCTGTTTGTGCGACAATTGTCGCAAGTGATCGGGCGGGTTGCCCTGCCCTCGACCTGTTCGGTCACTCGCCGGGGCGGGTTCGATGGCCCATCGTAGGCCTCCCCGCCCCGGCTACTCATCATCCTAGGGCATGACGAAGGGGAAGTCAATGGAAGACGACGAGCAGACTGAGACGCCGGACGTTGTGATCGACCTCCCCGACCCTGAGACACCTCCCGACGTGGAAGTCAACGTCGAGCCCGTCATCGTCATGGAAGAGCCCGAGACCGAGCCCGAGGTCCCCGTGGAGATCGCAGTTGACCAGGCCTCTCGCCTCGGCGGACTGGAGGTCGCCGTCGCCGGACTCATCGATGAGATGCGCGAGCTGCGCGACGCCGTGACGCAGACCGAGGCCGTGACCGAGGCTGTCGTGGACGAGGTCGTGGAGACGGCGGCAGAGGTCGAGGAGATGGGCGAAGTTGTGACCGAGACGGCGGCTGACACCGTCGATGACGCGCCGGACCTCGACGGTGACGGCGAGCCGGACGTGCCGCCTGAGACGGCGCGTCAGCACTGGATGTTCCGACCCGCGCGCGAATGGCGCCGGAAGTAACCCAACCGAAAGGGCAAGAAAATGAGCGAGACAGTGGCAGACCTTTCCAACCTCGACGTGACCGAGAGCCCCATCCCGGACTCGCCCGAGACGGACCTTGACGGCGGCATCGCATGCAGTGTGTGCGGCGTCGACATCACGCACCTCTACTCCGGGCGCGGACGCAAGCCCACGAAGTGCGAAGAGCACAAGCGGCAGGGCGCCTCGAAGATCGGGTCGTCCTCCCGCGTGAGCGGTGACGTCGGCGCAGCCGTCCAGTCCCTCGAATCCGCGTACACCATGCTCAAGCTCGGGCTCGTCCTCGTCGGCGCACACCAGGCCGCTGCCGACCTCACGGCATCGATCCCCGGACTGTCCGCGCAGAACGCCGCCTACCTCGCGACCGACAAGGACCTCGTCAAGCGGATCAACCGTGTTGGCAAGGTCGGGGGGCGTGCGCAGTTCTTCCTCACCCAGGGACTCGTTATCATCCACGTTGCCATCACGGCCGGTGGTGAGCTGCGGGCTCGGGCGCTGGAGAACCGCGTCCCCGTGGACGAGGACGCCCCGCCGTTCGCGGACTTCGCTGTCGACGAGGAGGCGTGACCGACGTGTCCTACCCGGAGCTTCCCTTCGCACAGCACGTGCAGAACCTCAAGTGGCGTCAGGGTGAGCACGTGTTCATCTCCGGCGCGACCGGTTCGGGGAAGACCACCATCGCCCGCTCGCTTTTGGAGAAACGCGGGCATGTCCTCGCGTTCGGTGTGAAGGTAAAGGACGACACCCTCAAGAAGGACTACGCCGACTGGTCTGTTGTCGGTTCCCTGCGGGAGGTTGAGCCGTGGATGAACCGCGTCATGCTGTGGCCCAAGCTCAAGAAGGGCACCGGGACACAGCTCCTCGCCCACCAGCAGACCGTCATTCAGGACGCCTTTGACACCCTGTTTAAGGCAACCGGATGGTGCCTGTTCATCGACGAGCTCAACTACCTGTGCAAGTACTTCAATGTGCAGCGCCCCATCGAGGCGCTGCACTACATCGGTCGTTCCTCCGGTATCAGCATCGTCACCGCAGCCCAGCGCCCCGCCTATGTCCCGCTGGCGGTGCTGTCCAACTCCTCGCACGCGTACGTGGGGCGGACGCAGCTCGCGACGGACCTCAAGCGCCTGGGTGACTTCGGGGACGTCGACCCCAAGAAGACCGCTGGCGCTATTCAGGCTCTGCCGACCCGGCATGATTTCCTTTACCTGCCGACGCAGGGTGAGGGAAAGGCAGGTGTGGTCAATACCCGTCGCTAGGAATGTGTGCTACGATTACCTTTGAAGGGAGGTCCCGCCCCATGGCTAATGTCCCCGTCCCGGTGTTCCGTGTCAACGGCACCAGCGCAGTCGTCGTCTTCCTCTACGTCGCCACGACGTTCGGTGCACTGCATCTGCTCGCCATCTCCAAGCCCAACAGCCGCGTCTCGCAGGCGTGGCTCGCCCTCGGTTTCTAACATCGAACGCATGAAAGGAAAGTCCTATGGCTGACCAGGCCGCTGCACCGGCGATCCCCTTCGAGATCGCCTCCCAGTACTCCACCCGACGGTCGTTCCAGACCACCACCACGACGCTCGCCGGTGCCGCACCGACGCAGCTCACCCCCATCCAGGTGCCCGCCGTGGGCTACCTCCAGGGTCTCCTCATGGAGGTCACCGTCGCCGGTACCGGCGGCACGACCCCCGCGTTCACGGCTGACGCGCCGTTCAACGTCATCCAGTCGATCAACTTCCGCAACGCGGCCGGGGTCAACCTGATCTCCCCCGTCACCGGATACCAGCTCTACCTCATGAACAAGTACGGCGGCCAGACCCTCGGCTTCGGTCAGCTTGCCGACCCGCAGGTCGGTGGCCAGTTCGCGGAGGTAGCCCCGTCGGCGCATTTCTTCCTGTGGCTGCCGCTCGGCATCGACCCGTCCGAGGCGTACGGCGCGATCCCCGCCCTCGCGTCGAACGCGAACTACCAGGTCGAGCTCACCCTGGCCGCGCAGACCACGGTCACCACGTCCAACCCGTCCCTGGTGGTGTCGATCAACGCGACCGCCCACTACTTCGACCTGCCCGCAGCCGTGGACGCCGCTGGTGTCGCGCAGTCGACGCAGCCCGTCGGGAACGGCACGACGTCGATCTGGCAGCTGGAGCAGCCGACGGTCTCCCCCGGCACGCAGCTCGTGCAGTCGTTCAACGTCGGGAACGTCATCCGCAACCACATCTTCGTGCTGCGCAACAGTGCCGGTGCCCGCATCGACACGAACGGCTGGCCCGCCCTGTTCGAGCTGTACCTGGACAACCAGCCCCGGTTCTCGTTCTCCAAGAACGAGTTCGAGTTCCTCCTGTCCCGGTGGTTCGGCCTCACCGCCGCAACGAAGGACATCGCGGCAGGCCTCGACACGGGCGTCTACGTCCTGCCCTACCACGCGCTCCTCGGCTCGCAGTCCGGCGACCCGGCGAACACGCGGGCGCAGCTCCTGCCGACGCTCAACGCCACCCTCCTCCAGTTCCGCGCGCAGGACTTCGGTTCCGCCGTGTCGAAGCTGGAGATCCTGACGGAGGTCGTCTCCACCACGGATTCCGCCACCCTCTTCCAGAAGTGAGGTAAACCATGGCTGGCGCACGAAAGGACACGAGTGCCCTCAATGGGACGCTCAACGCACCGCCCGCTTACGGCGGTTCCGGTGCGCCTATCGAGTCGGAGTACGGCTCCGCGCCGACCGTGGTTCGCAGCATGAGCAGCAAGTCCGCGAAGGCGACGTCCACCGCGAGCGAGGCCTCCTACCAGGTCCTCCACCTCGCGGCGGCGTTCGTCGTCGGCATGATGCTCCTCCTGTGGATCTTCGGCGGCATCGTCTTCAAGAACGCGAACATCTGAGAAAGGAACACCATCATGAAGATCACCAACATCCTCCTCTGGGTCCTCGTCGGTCTCGGCGCGTACTACGCCTTCACGAAGTGGGTCCAGCCGCGCATCGGCTGACACCACCCCACGAGGAAAGGAAGGGTCGTCATGCAGTTCATTGGAGTCATCGTCGTCCTGATCGGCACCTACCTGTTGAACAGTGCGATCAAGAACCGGCCTCCGGTCGGGACTATCCAAGCGCTCATTGACGACCCTTCCGACCTCGTCGGGACACTGTCCAAGCTCAACGGCACATGGACGACCGTCGGCACCGCCGACACGTTCGGGACGGGAGGGGCCGGCGGGTCATTCGACGCGGCCGACAGTAAGGGTGTTTCTGTCGCCGGGGAGACCGGCCACCTCAAGGACAGCGACCTCGTCGCCCTGTCCTTCGCCAAGGGTCAGCGTCTCGTCCCCGAGGCGGCCGCCGCCTTGGAGTCGCTGAACCAGGCGTACAAGATGAAGTTCGGGAAGAACATCTCCGTGACGGACTCCTACCGGTCCTACTCGCAGCAGGTGTCGACCAAGGCCGCGAAGGGAAACCTTGCGGCCACCCCCGGCAAGTCCGTTCACGGTCTCGGTAAGGCCGTCGACCTCGGAGGCGGTATCCAGAACTTCGGGACCGCGCAGTACAACTTCATGCTCGAAGCCGGTCCGGCGTTCGGATGGGTCGCCCCGTCGTGGGCGCGCAAGGGCGGCTCGAAGCCCGAGCCGTGGCACTTCGAATACACGGGAGGGAAGTAATGGCTAACATCGGATCGGTACTCACCCCCGTTGCGATGGCCGCTGTCATCAACGGCATCTCGAAGTACAAGACCAACGGTCCCGCCGGGACGTTCCAGGTCGTGTTCGCCAACGCAGCGCTCTTCACCATGCTGGCGTCCATCGGGAACTTCCTCGACTGGGAGATTGCGCAGGCGTTCGCCATCGTCTACCTGATCGCCACGTTCCTCACGGCTGGAGCTCCGTTCATCGAATGGATCGCCGCACTCGTGTCCGGCCCCAAGTCTCCCGCGTCGTCCAAGCAGTCTCCTAAGGCTAAGGCCAACTGAAAGGTTCATCATGGTTGACAAGATCGTTTCCATCTTCACTACCGCCCTGATCATCACTGGTGTGGGTATCGCCCTGCGACCCAACGCGCCCACGGCAAAGGTCATCGAGTCCGCACTGTCTGGGCTCGCGAAGGTCCAGACCGCCGCGTTCGGCCCGCAGTAATCCCACCCACCGACCGGAGGCCCATCCCATGAGCACATTCGAGAACATGATCGACACCGCAGCGCTGGAAGACTCCGGACCGTACAAGTCCCTCCAGTCGACCAACCTCACGCCCGCGGGTGTGGACCTCCCGACCTACCGCCGATCCGACTTCGGGCAGGTCGCCGCTGGCGTGTCCCCGCACGGCGGCATCGACTACATCGACCAGTCCGTCGGCGGCGTCACGCAGGCCCGTGGGGACGCGGCCGCCGGACCGCTGCGCGGCATCCGGTCCGCACGCCAGCGCTTCCAGCCGTTCAACGGGACGTTCATCGGCAAGGCCACCGTCGTCACCACCCGCGTGCAGGGTCGTGTCGGCCTGTCCAACCGGGCGTCCGTCGGTGTGCGTGCCACGTCCGCTGGTCTGACGAACCTTCCCGACCAGGGCGCGGTCGTCGCGTCGTTCCTCAACCCGGCACTCGCCCGGGTCCTGTCCCGCGTGAAGGGGGCATGATGGACCGCCTCAAGGAAAAGCTCGGCCCCCTGCCCGTGTGGGCGTGGGGACTGATCCTCGGTGGTATCGCCGTCGTGTGGCTGTGGGTCTCCAACCGGGGAACCGACGTCAGCACGGTCACGTCGAAGACCACAGACACCTCGGACACGGACGCGCTCGCCGGGTGGCGGGACAGCTCCGGGGTTCCCGTGTCGGCTGTCACGTCACTGGACGAGGGGACTCCCGCGACGGCGTCCAACGCGCAGTGGATTACGCAGGGAACGAAGTACGCTATCGAGCAGGGGTTCCTTGGCTCGCAGGCGCAGGCCGCGCTCTCGAAGTACATCAGCGGTTCGACCCTGACGACCGTGGAGCGGAACATCGCGGACCGTGTCATCGCGGCTCTCGGCACCCCGCCTGACGGTCTCGGCGCGCTGTCCGGTTCCGACACCAGTGCGGAAGACGCTGCCGCTGCCGCTGCCGCTGCCGCTGCCGCTGCCAACGCGACCGTTGCCCAGCGTCAGTCCGTGCTGGAGCGCGTCCGCTACTACTACAACTACTACCTCGGTCGCGCCCCGTCGACGGCGGAAGCCAACACGTGGGCGGACGCCTCGCAGGATGAGAATGCTCTCGCCGCCGGTATCGGTGGGTCGCGCGAGTCGAACGTGCGGAACAGCATCATCACCTGGTATCGTGAGTACCTTAACCGCGAGCCCTCCGCCGCAGAGATTGCGACCTGGGCGAACACCGGCGCTCCCCTCGCACAGATTCAGCAGGGGATCGCCAACTCACCCGAAGCCAAGTCACGCTGAGAGAAGGGCAGAACCATGGAACCGACTGAGCAGAACGAAGTGGACGAGGTCATCCCCACGCAGCTCGATCGCATCGAGGAGAAGCTGGACCGGCTCCTCCTCGTCGTCTCCGAAGCCACGCAGGTCATCGCGGGCGTCGGGGAACAGGTCGGGCCGCTCGTCAACAAGCTCGCCACCAACCCTCTCCTGGGAGGACTCTTCCGATGAGCGCGACGCTCCCGACCTACCTGGCTGCGCAGGCGCAGGCGCAGGCCTCGCCCGCAGGCATCGACATCGGGGACACGTTCAAGCAGACAC
>JAATFJ010000010.1 GCA_015655255.1 Actinomycetales bacterium
CAGTGCGGGCGGGGAACGCTTCCCTCGACGGCGGCGATTTCGACGCCGTGGCGGACGCGCTCGCGGCAGTGTCGGGTATGACGAGCGTGCTCGGCCTTACTCCCGCCCCCTCGGCGGGGAGCGACGCGGAGACGGGCGCGCTCGAAGCGCTTGTGCGGGCGATGATCGATCAGCGCGCCCAGGCGCGCGTGGAGAAGGACTGGGCGGCGGCCGACCGCATTCGCGAGGCGATCGCAGCGGCGGGTATCGTCCTGGAAGACACGGCAGACGGAACGCATTGGAGCATCGATGGTTAAGCCAGGGCGCCCCGGCGCAGGGAACAGCAAGAAGAAGGGTGCCTCCAAGGGCACCGGAGGTCTCGGCCGCAAGGCGCTCGAGGGGCGCGGTCCGACGCCCAAGGCAGAAGACCGCAGCTGGCACGTCGCCGGCAAGCGCAAGGCCGCCAATGAGCGCTACGCCGCCGCGGGCGGCAAAGGACGGCCAGGCGGCCGCCCGCAGAGCGGTTCGAATCCCAACCGTTCGGCAGGACACAGGGACCAGAACGACACCGAGACGGTGACGGGACGCAACTCCGTGCTCGAGGCGTTGCGCGCGAAGATCCCTGCGATGACGCTGTACATCGCGCAGCACGTGGAGATGGACGACCGCGTTAAGGAGATGCTCGCGATCGCGCGGCACCGGGAGATCCCCGTTCTCGAGGTCACGCGGCAGGAGCTGGACCGTATGGCGGGCTTCGACGGCGTGCATCAGGGCGTGGCACTCAAAGTCCCGCCCTACGAGTACGCGCATCCGCAGGACCTGCTCGAGCAGGTCATCGCACGCGGTGAGGTGCCGCTCTTCGTCGCGCTCGACGGCATTACCGATCCACGTAATCTCGGCGCGATCATCCGCTCGACCGCGGCCTTCGGCGGTCATGGCATCCTCCTCCCGCAGCGGCGCTCGGCGAGCGTCAACTCCGCCGCGTGGAAGACGAGCGCGGGCGCTGCCGCGCGCCTGCCCGTCGCGCTCGCCGCGAACCTCACGACCCTCCTCAAGGAGTTCAAGAAGCAGGGAGTCTTCGTTCTCGGCCTCGATGGTGATGGCGATGTTCACCTCCCCGGGCTCGAACTCGCCGATCGTCCGCTCGTCATCGTCGTGGGCTCCGAGGGCAAGGGGCTTTCGCGGCTCGTCACCGAGACATGCGACCAGATCGTTTCCATCCCCATCTCGGCGGCGACGGAATCCCTCAATGCGGGTATCGCCGCCTCCGTGGCGCTGTATCAGGTCTCCACAATGCGCGCGGAGGCCTGAGCGGGCCTATGACGCCCTGCCTCCCGACTTTGTTGTCGCGGAAATAATCGCGCGCGCGTCGGGGTTGCACCGGACGTTGGATATCCCGACGGAAGGAAGAACACCATGGCACGCGTCGTCGTCATCGGAGGAACCGGCTACGCCGGTCGTCATATCGTCGCCGAGGCGGTGAATCGCGGGCACGAGGTGATCTCCGTCTCACGGTCGACGCCGACCGATCCCGTCGCCGGAGCGACGAACGTCCAGGCGTCTGCGCTGGACCTCGACGCGCTCGCGCCGTCGCTTGCGGGCGCGGCCGCCGTTGTCTCCGCCCTCTCTCCGCGTGCGGGCATGGAGAACAGCGTCCTCGACGCTCTTCGCGGGCTCATCGCGACGCTCGACGGCACTGACGCGCGCATCGGCGTGATCGGTGGCGCCGGAGGCAGCCTCGTCGCTCCCGGAGGCCCGCGTCTCTTCGATCAGGGCTTCCCCGAGGAGTTCGTGCACGAGGCGCAGGTCGGCATCGACTCCCTCGCGCTGCTGGAGGCGTCTCCCCAGAGCGTGGACTGGTTCTTCATCCACCCCGCTGAGGAGTTCGGCGCCTGGGCTCCGGGCGAGCGCACGGGCCACTACCGCGACGGGGGCGACGTCGTCGTCCGCGATGCAGACGGCCGCTCCGTCATCTCCGGTGCCGACCTTGCCGTCGCCGTCGTCGACGAGATCGAGCGGGGCGCTCACCACCGCGCGCGCTTCACCGTCGGGTACTGACCCCGCGCGCCGCCGCGACCGCCTCTCGAGCCTCCCACATCCTGCCGGGCCACCCACCTAAATACGGATTTAGGTGGGTGGTTCGATGCGTTGTGGGCGGCTCGCGGGAGGGAAGGAGGGAGGGAAGGAAGGAGGGAGGGAGGACGCGAGGAGGAATGCGAGGGGTGCGCGCTCAGACGAGGTCGCGCCAGTCGACCTCGTCATCCTCCTCGGATACCGGGGTGGTGCTTGTGATGACGGGGAGAGACATCGTTTCGGTAGGCGGACCCATGATCGTCGCCTCGTCGCGGCGGTGACGCAGCACGTCGTTGACGTAGGACGTGAGCACCTCGGCGAGTGGAACGGAACGGCCCTGCGCCTGTGACAGGTACCACCGGTGCTCCAGCACCTGATGGAAGACCTCCGCGGGTTCCAGCTTGGCGCGCAGCTCGTAGGGGATGGCGCGGACGACGGGCTCGAAGACGCGCGTGAGCCACTCGTGCGCGTACATCTCCTCATCCGCCCAGTGCTTCGTCGAGCGCGCGTGGAACTCGTCGAGGTCGTTGAGGAGGCGTCGTGCCTGGTTCTCCTCGACGTCGAGCCCGGTGAGGCGGATGAGCCGACGCTGGTGGTGCCCCGCGTCGACGACCTTGGGCTGGATCTCCACGGTCGTGCCGTCCGCTGTCGTCGCCATGGACATCTCGTCGATGTCGAAGCCCAGCGCATTGAGGCGTTCGACGCGCTCGGTGATGCGCCAGGTCTCGTTAGAGGAGAAGGATTCCTCGTCGGTGAGCGCCGCCCACAGCGAGTTGTACGAGGAGACGATGCCGTCGGCGATCGCGACGGCGTCGACACCGTGTTCGAGGCGGTCACCCGCGGCGAGGTCCATAATCTCCCCGGCGATGTTCGTACGGGCGAGATCGAGATCGTAGGCGCGCTGGCCGTCGGTGAGGCCCTCCTCGTGCAGCTCACCCGTCTCCGCATCGACGAGGTACGCGGCGAAGGCGCCGGCATCGCGGCGGAAGAGCGTGTTGGAGAGAGACACGTCGCCCCAGTAGAAGCCGACGTTGTGCAGGCGCACGAGGAGCACGGCGAGGGCATCGACGAGACGCGTCGCTGTGTCGGGGCGCAGCACGCGCGTGAACAGCGCACGGTAGGGCATGGAGAAGCGCAGATGGGAGGTGACGAGTACGGCGGGGAGCGGCTCGCCCTCCGCATCGGTCCGACCGGCTATGACGGCGACGCGGGAGACGCACGGCACATCGAGCTTGGCAAGATTGCCAAGCATCTCGTACTCGCGTCGGGCCATCTCCGCCGTCGTCTCCTTGACGGCGACGACCCGACCGGAGAGATCGGCAAAGCGCACGAGGTGGCGGGAGAGTCCCTTGGGCAGGGAGACGATGTTCTCCGAGGGCCACTTCGCGAGCGGGATGCTCCAGGGCAACGCGAGCAGCCCCGGATCGACCGTGCTCGCGGTGATGCGCAGTGCGTCCTTCATATACCTTCCCTCGCCGGTGAAAGAATGCGGCGCGGGCGACCAGGAGGTCGGCCCGCGCCGCATCGGCTTCGTCGTGTGCTCAGACCGAGGCGATGGCCTTCTCGTTGAGGCGCTCGCCCGACTCGCTGTCGAACAGGTGCAGGTGACCGGTGACCGGAGCGAGGACGATCGTCTCGCCCGCGTTCGGGTGGCGACGCCCGTCGACGCGCGCAACGATATCGGTGTGCTTGCCGCCGATGTCGCTGTGACCGTAGAGGTAGCCGTCCGCACCCAGTTCCTCGACGAGGTCGACGGTGACGGAGAGGCCCTGGCCGTCTTCGGGGGAGACAATGACGTCCTCCGGGCGGATACCGATGGTGACATCGCTGCCCGTCGCCTTGGCGAGCACGCCGGGTTCGACGGGAACGACCTTCGTGCCGAACTGGATGCCGCCCGTGGCGAGTTCGACGGGGAAGAGGTTCATGGCGGGGGAGCCGATGAATCCGGCGACGAAGACATTGTTCGGGCTCTCGTAGAGGTCGCGCGGCGTGCCGACCTGCTGCAGGATGCCGTCCTTGAGGACCGCGATCCGGTCACCCATCGTCAGTGCCTCGGTCTGGTCGTGGGTGACATACACGGTCGTGACGCCGAGGCGACGCTGCAGCGAGGCAATCTGCGTGCGGGTCTGCACGCGGAGCTTGGCGTCGAGGTTCGAGAGCGGCTCGTCCATGAGGAACACCTGCGGGGAGCGGACGATGGCGCGACCCATGGCGACGCGCTGACGCTGACCACCGGAGAGCGCCTTCGGCTTGCGGGTGAGGTAGTCCTCCAGGTCGAGGAGCTTGGCCGCCTCGAGGACGCGTGCCGCGCGCTCCTCCTTGCCGACTCCCGCGATCTTGAGCGCGAAGCCCATGTTCTCGGCCACGGTCATGTGCGGGTAGAGCGCG
>JAATFJ010000115.1 GCA_015655255.1 Actinomycetales bacterium
CGGTCATCACGCTGCCGACGGTCGCCGCGGTCAGCATGCGACGGGCGATCGTCGAAACGATGCCCTTCACCGCGAGCGCCGCCGTCATAACGACGCCCGTCTCCGCGCACGCCGCCCTCATAACGACGCCCGTCCCCGCGCGCATCGTCGTAGCGGCGGTCGCCACGCTCATCGCGCCGCGAACCGGATGCGTCGCCGCGAGCGTTCCGCGCGTCGTCGCGACCGGCGCGCTCTTCCGCCGTCCAGCGACGCTTCGGGGCTCCCGCGTCGGCCGCGCGATACCCGCGGTGCTTGGGGCTGCGGCTGCTGGGGCCGTGGGGCGCCGTGCGTGCATCGGCGTCGCCGGAGAATTCCGAGCGGCCCCCGCGACCGGTGGACCGGTCTCCGTGCCGGTCGTGGAAAGAGGTCTTCTTCTCGCCGTAGCGCGGATCGAAGTTGCGGGAGGGCCTGCCGCCCTGCGGCTTCTTGTTCTTGGGCATCGTCGTGTCGTCCTTGTGGGCTCTGTGCACGAGAACGGCGCCGCACCGTGATCGCCCGCATCGGGCATGCAGCGCGATGAGCGCTCATCGCCGACGAGGCGGCAGTCGATGCGGGGACCGTCTCGGGGGACGGGGCCATTCCTGTGATGGTTCATGTGCGTCGGTTGACGCTCACCATCGGCCCCTGGACTCACACTGAGACACACAATTTCCGCGCGGTGCGCGGCTGTCCGAAGCCGACCCTCCCAGAATACCGGACTCCCCTGAGAGACAGCCCCGTGCATCGCGCCCTGTCGCCGAGGCGCGCGGAAACGTACGATGTCCCCGTGGTCTCCTCATCTCCCACCGGCACCCAGATCCACCTGCAGCGCGGAGGGGTTACCGCGCAGATCGCCCAGGTCGGCGCATCGCTCCGCGCGCTCACCGTGGGCGGCACGCGTCTCATCCCGCCCTACTCGGAGGACCGCCCGACGCCGTCCTGCTCCGGCGTCGTGCTCGCTCCCTGGCCCAACCGCATCCGCAACGGCATCTGGGACGATAACGGAGTCCGCCGTACGCTGGCGCTCACCGAGCCCGCCCGTCACAACGCGAGCCATGGCCTCCTGCGCTTCACCGCCTATGAGATCACCGCGGAGGACAGCACCGCGACCCTGCGCGCGACGATCGTCCCGCAGACGGGCTACCCCTACGAGGTCGAGACCGCGGTCTCCTACACGCTCACCGATGCGGGCATCCATGTGCAGCACACGCTCACGAATCGTTCCGCAGAGCCTGCACCCGTCGCGCTCGGCACGCATCCCTTCCTCGTCCTCGGCGACACGGATACGCACGAGCTCCTCCTGCGCGTCCCCGCCGCGACACAGTTCGACACCGATGAGCGCCTGCTTCCCGTGGGCACATCGCCCGCACCGGCACGCCTGCGGGAGGGGGTGCGGCTCGGCGACATCGCCCTCGACACGGGCTTCGCCGACCTGACCCGGGATGACGACGGTCGCGTGCGGCACAGCCTAACGGCCCCGGATGGACGCCGCGTAACCCTGTGGCAGGGCCTCGGCTTCGACTATGCGCAGGTCTACACGACGACGGAGTACCCCGGCAGCCCCCTCACGGTCGCGATCGAGCCCATGACCGCCCCGGCGGACGCTTTCAACAGCGGACGCGGCCTTCGACGCCTCGCGCCCGCGGAGACGTGGACGCTCGAATGGGGCATCGAGTTCTCCCGCGCCTCCTGAGGCACGGCCGTCAGCGCCGGGACAGCTCTTCGAGGATCGTGGCGGCGCGAGCCGCACAGAAGCGTTCGCGCCGTCGCCTCATACACCGTGCGCTCCTGTGCAGACACGTCCGCGCGCATCCCCACTAGCGCGCGTCGCGCCCGCCCCTCCGCGGGACCCGCTCCAGCACGAGTTCACGCTCCCGCACGGCGTTCGCGGCGGCCGCGGAGGCCCGCCACAGTTCCTGGCCGACGGGTCCGCGCAGGTCCGCCCCGCAGCGGGGACAGCAGCCGTCTCGCAGCCGCGCACGGGCGCAGACGGGACACAGCACCGTATCGACGAGTCGCGCCGCGACGACCTCGCCCCAGCCCGTGACCGAGATGCTCATGAGGCACGGCCCTCCTCCTCGGGAGGGTCGTTCTCATCGGGAACCCACCGCAGGATGTCGCCGGGCTGACATCCCAGCACACGGCAGATCGCATCGAGGGTCGTGAATCGCACAGCCTTCGCC
>JAATFJ010000370.1 GCA_015655255.1 Actinomycetales bacterium
CGCTCTCGGCCGCTTCCGGACGTTGATCGAGCTCGGCGAGGAGCGACTTCAGCTGCTGGCGGAGCACCTCGCGCGTGACAAGCGCCCCCTTCTGCTCTTCGAGTGTGAGGCGCAGCGCGACGATCTCGCGCGCGAGGTACTCGGTGTCGGCGAGGTTGCGCTCGGCGCGCTGGCGGTCCTGTTCGATCTGCACCCGGTCGCGGTCATCCTGCCGGTTCTGTGCGAGGAGGATGAGCGGTGCCGCATAAGAGGCCTGCAGGGACAGGATGAGCGTGAGCGCCGTGAACCCGAGAGCGGCGGAGTCGAAGCGCCACCAGTTGTTCGCCTCCGCGAGGGTGGTGTAGAGCATCCAGATCAGGCAGAAGAGGGTGAGGAGCGCGAGGAACGTGGGGGTTCCCATCGCCCGCGCCACCCACTCGGTGAAGCGGCCGAAGCGGTCGCTGTCGTCAGAGCGGCTACGTGCCGCGCTACGGCTGAGGGGAGCGTCGAGACCGGCGGAGGCATTCCGTGCCATCAGGACTCTCCTTTCGTTCCGGCCGTGACAGGTTCATCGACATCGTGCGTGCGCCAGTCGTCCGGCAGTAGATAATCGAGCACATCGTCGACGCTGATCGCTCCGACGAGGCGCTGTGCGGAATCGACGACGGGGAGTGAGACAAGGTCGTAGCTCGCGAGCAGGCGCGCGACCTCGGCGGCCGACGCCGTCACCGAAACGGGCTCCAAGCCCTCATCGAGGATCGCGCCGAGTCGCTCGTGCGGCGGATAGCGCAGCATTCGCTGGAAATGCACGACGCCGAGGAGTCGTCCTGTGGGCGTCTCGAACGGCGGCAGCGTCACATACACAGCGGCCGCGAGAGCGGGATGCAGCTCATGGCGGCGGATGACGGCAAGCGCCTCGGCGACCGTCGCATCGGCGGAGAGGATGATGGGCTCCGGCGTCATGAGGCCACCGGCGGTGTCGGGGCCGTAGCGCAGCAGCATCCGCACGTCCTCTGCCTCTTCGGGCTCCATGAGGGCGAGGAGCTGTTCCAGCCGCGTCTGCGGGAGCTGGGCGAGTAGGTCGGCGGCGTCGTCCGGTTCCATCTGGTCGAGGATGTCGGCCGCGCGCTCATCGCCCAGTCGGTCAAGAATGTTCACCTGATCGTCTTCCGGCATCTCCTCGAGAGCGTCGGCGAGCCGGTCGTCGGAGAGCTCCTCGGCGACCTCGATCATGCGCTTCTGCGGCAGATCGAGGAGCGTCGTTGCGAGGTCGGCAGGGCGCAGTTCCGCATAGGAGGCGACGAGCTGTTCCGCCGACTGCGCTTCGCCGCGGGCCGTCTGATCGGTGACCTCCGCCCATGTGGCGAACGTCGTCGGTCCCTTCGCAAAGGGCGATGCGCTCGTCTTCGGCTTGCGGAGGAAGAGCTGCGTGATCGACCATTCGCCGAGGCGGTTCGGCTCAATAGCCACATCCTCAATGACGGCGCTGCCGCTGCCGTCGACGAACGCCACCTTCCTGCCCAACAGCTCCGCGAGCACGCGCACTTCTCCCGCGCGCGGCTGGAAGCGGCGCACGTTGATGAGGCCCGTCGTGATGACCTGGCCCGACCGGATGGAGGTGACCCGTCCCATCGACAGGAAGACCTGCCTGCGCCCCGGAATCTCGACCACGAGGCCGATGACGTGCGGGGCCGTATTACTTCGATACACAATGACGACATCCCGGACCTTGCCGAGCCGGTCGCCTACGGGGTCGAAAACGGCGCAGCCAGCCAGGCGCGCGACGAATACCCGTTGTGTGCTCACGCTCTCAGCGTAGTCGGGGTGTGGCTCTTCCCGGCTCGCGGAAAGGCACGCATGGGAGAATAACAGGCATGAGCATGATGAGCCGCCCGGCAGACGGTACCGAAGTCGGCGAGACCGTTGCATCGGTCCGCGACTACGAGAGCGCCCAGGCGACCGTGTCGCAGCTGATCGCCGCCGAGGTGCCTGCGCGCGACATCGCGATCGTCGGGCAGGGTGTGCGGACGATCGAACGGATCACGGGACGTCTCGGCTATGCCGTAGCGGCGCGATCCGGCGCGATCAACGGTGTGCTCATCGGGCTGCTCCTGTCGGCGATCCTCGTGCTGGGAACGCCGGATGCGCCCATTCAGCTCTTTGTCGGCTTCGTGCTTATCGGTGTCGCCCTAGGCATGGTGATGAGCCTCATCACCTTCGCGATCGTGCGTCGTCGTCGTGACTTCGCGAGCGTGACCCAGCTGGCCGCCGATCATTACGAGGTGACGGTGCGTGCGGCGTCTCTCGCTAAAGCACGGAAGGCCCTCGGGGCACAGCGGCCTGCGCCGACGCGGGCTCCCGTCGACCTTGCCACGCCACCGCGGTATGGCGAGCGGGTCGCTCCGGGTGCGCACCCAATGCCCGCTCCTTCGGCGGGGACGCCGCCGCGTCCGGATCTGCCCGCGGCGCCGCCGCCACAGTACGGGGAACGCGTTCCCGAGGCGGGCCTGCATCCGCTTCCGTCCTCCGGGCCTTCGTCGGGCGCGCAGGGTGCGACCGTGGCTGCGGACGTGACGTCTGCTCGCGAAGCCGTACCGGGCGCGCCTGCGGTGGCCTCAGAGGAGAGTATCCCGGAGGTGGCATCCGTCGACGAGGCTTCACAGGACGCGGACGACGCGCCCCGGGGATCGGGCACCTCGGAAAAATAGACGTCCCGCGGCGTCGTGGCGCTCGATATGACGCCGGTGATTCCGGACGTCCCACTTTCTCTCCGGTGATGTCTTTCCGCCGGGGATAGGACGGGGTGCTTTGCCTTCTCGGTGGGGCTGCTTCTTCGTCCGGCATGGAACTCTTCGCTAATCCGACGCTTCGCCGCGTATTCGGGGAGCAGCTGTTGATAGCAGATTGCTCCGATCATCCGATCCGGGTAGAACACGAACTGCGTTGAAGACCCGTAACGCTGAGTATCGGTCGTGAGCGGCACCGCCACAGCATGGTTCGTGATCCGCACCCGCGGGAAATCCCCGAGCGCCGTCGCCCTTTCCGCCACGAGCGCCTCCTCGAGAGCACCCCGTCAATCCCTGTCTTCAAACCCGGCGTCATCACTCCTGGTCGGCACCATGCGGGTCTTCGGGACGCGCATGATGCGCTGACGCCGCGACACCTTATCAATGATGTTGGTGGTCTTTCTGCGGCACCAATCCGTCGATTGCTACGTCGACGGATTACCTCATTCGGACGGCGTTGGGCTGGATGCTGATTTCGATGCGTGTGGTCTCTCCGAGGTCATCGCCGTCGACTTCGAAGACGCGTGGTTCGTCGAGCTCTATCGACAGGGTCGTGAGACGGCGATGCGTGGTCGCGTCGCTGCTTTCGGCGCGCTCGTTCTCTCCGCCGCCTTTCAGGAGCCGTCTGAGGCCGTTGTTCCAGACCATGTTCCGCATCGTGTCCATCCATCCGGCCAGACTGTTGTCATGGAGGACGAGGAGATCGAGTTCGCCGTCTGTGGGGTCGGCGTCGGGCAGGAGCGTGACCCCGCCCTGGAGGGTTCCGCAGTTGCCGACGATGAGGGTGTGCGCTCGCTCGCCCTCCGCAGGTCTACCGTCGATGGAGATTCTGAGATCGATGACTTCGCTGGCGGAGACGGCGCGACCGAGGGACTCGACGTAGGCGAGCCATCCGGCCTTGTCCTTGAGATCGTCGTCGGTTTCGGTGATCATGTGTGCGTCGATGCCGAACCCGGCCATCACCGCGAACGCGTGCCGCTCCACCCCGTGAGGAAGGGTGATTTCGGCCCATCCGATGTCGATCGTGTGCGTCCCCGCGCCATCGAGAGCGCGGCTCACAGCTGCCGCCAGGTCGTTCAGGGGGACGTCGAGGTTACGGGCGAGGAGGTTGCCGGTTCCAAGGGGGATGATGCCCAGTTCCGTGTCCGCGTGTGTCTCGGCGAGGTGCTCGGCGACCGCACGAATGGTTCCGTCGCCGCCCGCCGCGAGGATGATGTCAACTCCGGCGTCGAGAGCTTGCTGAGTGGCGGCCCGTCCCGGGTCGTCTTCGCTGGTCTCGAACCACGACACTCTCCTGAGCCGTGCTTCTTCGAGGGCGTGCTCGAGGTCGTTCCTCGTCGTCTTGGACGGATTCCAGACGATACCGGCGTGTGTATCACTCATCGGGGGAGCCCTTTCGAATGGGTGTCGTCGATGTGGACGACGGTGAGGTGAATCTCGGAGAGGGTGATGTTCTGGTCTGCGCATAGGGCGCGGATCGCCGCCTGAACTCGGCAACTGGTCTCCACCGCCCCGGCAGCGGCTAGCACTCCTATTGCAATCTCGATGCGTGGCCCTCCCCCTGCCTGTTCCAGGCGGATGGGGGACGTATCGGCCGCGCGGATGCCGAGCATCTTCGCCCCGGCATCGACGAGTTTTGAGGCCGTGCCTCGGGGGGAGAAGATCGCTGTCACGCCGGGGATCGCACGAACGGTGATGTCGATGTCGTCGGCCAACCG
>JAATFJ010000238.1 GCA_015655255.1 Actinomycetales bacterium
CGGCCGGCGCAGCGTCCGGCATCGACCTATGCCTGCACATCGTCCAGCGCGACTACGGAACAGCGGTCGCGGCAGACGCCGCCCGTCTCGCAGTAGCGCCTTTGCACCGCCCGGGAGGGCAAGCTCAGTACATCGTCCGCAATCGCCCGACATCGCGAACATCGACTCTTGGACAGGTTCTCTCTTGGATCGAAGCGAACGCGTACCGCGACCTGACGCTCGCGAACATAGCGGACGCGGCAGGTGTGAGCGCCCGCACGCTGACGCGCCGATTCAAGGATGAGACAGGGCAGAGCCCGATGCAATGGGTATCCGGCGTACGCATCCGTCATGCACAGGAACTGCTGGAGACCACCGAGCACACGGTAGACCGGATCGCTGCGCAAACAGGATTCCCGACCACGAGCAACTTCCGTTCGCAGTTCGGACAGGTCCTCGGCGTCACGCCGGGGGCCTATCGCAAGGTCTTCCGTCCCCAGGTATCGGCCGCCTGAGGAGCGCCAGAACGAAGGATCATCCATGTATGTCGCACCCGAGTAACATCTCCGGATCGGCTCGCTCATCTTCGAGGGACTCGACCAGATCGACCGCACAGGACCGTTGGAGGTGCTCTCGCGCATCCCCAACTCCACATACCGCATCTCAGTATGCGCCGGAGCCGCCGTTCGACGTGGTTGATCCACGAGGACTATGTCGGCGTGACGTGCATGTGGAACCGGGAGCGCCACTTCCCGCCCGTGGGACGGCTGATTCCGAGTCGTTCAGTGACCACCGTGTTCGCATCCCCCGTCGCGCACTCCCACACGATCCGCGAACGCAGCGCCAGTGCCTGCGAAGACTGGCGCTGGCGAACTCACCGGACCACCGGACAATCTGCTCACGCTCATCACTACTGAGGGCCAGACCAGCTCTCGGACGCCGGGTTCGTGGCATACCACACTCCACGATATAGATAACGAATTACTGACGTAGGACGCCAGTATGTACATGCACGAGACACGTGTTGTGCAGACCAGCTCACGCTCGATCCGCCGCCGAATCCCCCGGCGTGCGCGGCGGATAGACCCAGGTGACGAGCACGACGGACACGATCATGAGCAGGAACCAGGACACGATCTTCTTGGGGGAGACGAGCTCCCAGGCACCCTCCTGGTTGGGGTAGAGCCAGGCGCCCGCCCAGGTGCCGATGTTCTCCGCGATCCAGATGAACGCCGCGACCCCCGCGAAGATCGGCAGGAGCGGCACACGCAGGTTCCGGCGCCAGACGCGGAAGGACATCGTCGTGCGCAGCCACAGCAGCACGACGAGGGCGAGGAAAACCCAGCGCAGGTCGGGGATGAAGTGATGCGAGTAGAAGTTCGCGTAGATCCCTGCCGCCACGACGACGGTCGTCCATACCGGCGGGTAGCGAGTGAAGCGGAGATCGTGCAGTCGGTACACGCGCACCATGTAGGAACCGATCGCGCCGTACATGAACCCCGTATAGAGCGGGACGGCGCCGATCCGCAGTATTCCGTCGGCGGCATATGCCCAGGAACCGACATCGGTCTTGAAGAGTTCCATGACCGTTCCCGTGAGGTGGAACAGTAGGATCACCCGCAGCTCGCGCAGGCTCTCCAGGCGGAAGACGAGCATGCCGACCTGGATGAGCAGAGCGCCGATCGTCAGCGCATCGTTGCGCGCGATCGGCGCATCGTCCGGATACCACAGCCTCGCGGCGATGAGCAGGACGAGCATGAGAGCCCCGAAGATGCACGCCCACGCCTGCTTGAGGAGGAACACGGCGCACTCCAGCAGCACCGCACGCGGACCCCTCGTCGAGCGACCGGCGAGGATCCGCTGCGCCAGCGTGTCGATCGATCGCTCGAGTCGGGTGAGCGGGCGCTCCGAGCGCGTCGCGTCCGAAGAAGAGTCCATTCCCGCAACGGTATCCACCCTTGCTGCGAATCAGCACCGGGTGGGCGGACGGCACTACCCCGAGAACCGGGGAGGCCGCGGCGCGGAAAAGGCGAGGCGCCCGCGCGCGTTCAGTGCCGTGCCGTCGCGATGACGCTGAGGATCACCCCCGCCGCCGCGACGATGAGGACCGCAATACCCGGCAGGAACGTCGCGAGCAGAACGACAGCGACCCCGCCGAGCAGCAACGCGTTCGCGGGAGCGGACAGAGACCGGCGCAGCGTCAGCGCCCAGATCCCCAGCAGGAACAGTGCGACGGGAACGGTGAGCGTCGCCGCGGCGGCGAAGGCGGGCGCCTCCGAGTGATGCGCACTCGCATCGATCATGACCTCGATCCCGGCGGAGAAGGCACCGGCGGCGGCGAAGATCACATAGTGCGAGTAGCCATAGACGAGCGCGGATCGCTGCGAGGCGATGTGCGCGTGATGCGGGCGGGAGAAGTACACCCACCACATCCCCGCGGCGATGGCGAGCCCCGCCGCCGAGATGGTGAGCAGATCGGAGACGTCCTCCCCGGAATCGAGCGCCTCGACGACGGCGTTCGCCGAGGCGAGGATCGATTCGCCGAGCAGGATGAGGGTGAACAGGCTGTACCGCTCGGTGATGTGGTGCGGATGATGCGGCGTGGGCCTCCGGGCCTCCGCCCAGACGGGAACCGGGATCTCCGCCGCCGCGAGCA
>JAATFJ010000027.1 GCA_015655255.1 Actinomycetales bacterium
AACCGGCGTAGGAGTGCAGCACATACCACTTCCCCGGGAGCAGTCGGAGGTCCTGACGGAAGGCCTCGTAGGGGTCTTCCTCCTCGGAGTCATCAGCGTCCGCTGCTGCATCGGGCTCCGGGCCGTCGTAGGCGGAGATCTCCTCCGCTGCCTCGGCCTCTTCCTCTGCGGTCTCCTCCGCCACGGCGTCGTTGAGGACCTCCGCAGCGGCCTCAACCTCAGCCGTCTCGTCCAAGTTGAGAGCGTCGTTCACGATCGCGTCCGCCTCCGGGTCGTCGATGTCGATGTCTTCTTCCGCGCCGTCGTCGTCTCCGTCGTCGCCCTCGACATGGACAGCCGAGTGCTCGGCCGCCGTGACGGACTGCTCCTCCGCGGCGAGCATTGCACCCTCCTGAGCCTCGTCCTCTTCACTGGACTGCTCAGCAGCCGTCGCCCAGTCGGCGTCGTCGGAATATCGTTCTGACACGTTGTTTCTTTCCTGTCGCCGCAGCAGGACCACGGCATAAAATTCAGCTGGGCACTCCGAAGACGAAGCGCGTCAGTCCGGTGAAAAGGGTGTCCAGGCCATAGACGAAAGCCATGACGATCACGACGAAGACGAGCACGACCGCGGTGTACTTGGCCAGCTCCTTACGAGTGGGCGTGACGACCTTGCGCAGCTCTGCGATGACCTGACGGAAGAACAAGGCGATCCGGCCGAAGAAGCCCAGCCTCTTCTCCCGGATGACGCCGCCTGCCGCGACGACCTCGCCGCGCGGTTCGTCCTGATCCATCCTGAATGTACCTTTCGTGAGCCAGCGTGGCGCTGACGCGCAGGGCGGACAGGAATCGAACCTGCAACCTGCGGTTTTGGAGACCGCTGCTCTGCCAGTTGAGCTACCGCCCTAGAGGCCAGGTGGCCTCGGGATGTCCGCCTTCCCGCCGTATCCGGAGGCACAGCAAAAGAATGCAGACAACTGCATCTCCAGTGTAGGGCATCTCGGAGAGAGAGGGGAACCGCACGGCATTCAGTAGAGTCCAACACCGTCGCGCGAGGGCTCCTCGCCCCGCAGGAACGCCCGCCCGGAGAGGGATCGCGCCGTGATCCGCACGTAGTTGTACTTGAGCGTCGGGATCCAGGGATGCAGCGGGAGCGCGTCGGCCTCGGCGATCTCCTCGGGGCTCTCCACCAATCGCACATTGCCGCGGAGGATGACGGTCCACGCCTCGTGCTCCGTGTAATCGTCGACCTCGAAGAGCACCTCGTCGTTCACGGTGAGCTCGAAGAGTTTGCTGCCCTCAGCCGTCCGGAAGACGACCGATTCCCCGTCGACGACGTAATTGACGGGGAACACGTCGATGACCTCGCCGACCCGCGTCACCAACCGCCCGAGTTCCTGGGCGGCGAGCCGTTCCCAGGCCGCTGCCTCGTCCAAGACCGTCACGACTCCGACTTCTTCGCTCATACTTCGATTCTCTTCCCCTGCGACCGCAATGACAACCGCTCCCCGGGGCCGTTGGTGTTTGTTAGGCTCAGCGGGCGAGCGAGAGCACGGGAGGACCTCTGAGTGAGTACGGATGCGCAGCAGTTCCAGGTGGATCTGCGGGGAGTCGTCGACCTGCTCAGCCGTCATATCTATTCGAGCCCCCGCGTGTATCTGCGCGAGCTGCTGCAGAACGCCCGCGACGCCATCACCGCTCGCGCTGAGGTCGACGGGAAGGGAGGTCGCATCCGCATCTCCCCGCTGACGGAGGCGAGCGGAGAGTTCGTGCTCCGCGACGACGGCGTCGGGCTCACGGCGACCGAGGTCGCCGAACTCCTCGCGACCGTGGGCCGCAGCTCCAAACGCGATATCTTCGACCTCCCGCGCAGTGACTATCTGGGTCAGTTCGGTATCGGCCTGCTCAGCTGCTTCATGGTCGCGGACAGCATCGTCATCCGCTCCCGGAGCGCCCGCGGCGGCGCCTCCGTCGAATGGGTGGGCAACTCCGATGGCACCTTCGTCGTCGCCGAGCTCGACGAGGAGCTTCCCATCGGCACGAGTGTGCACCTCGTCCCCCGTTTCGACCAGGACGATCTGCTCCGCCCCGCCGCCGTCCGCGAGCTCGCCGAGACCTTCGCGGAGTTCCTTCCCGTGCGCGTCACCATCGACACCGTCGTCAGTGAGGTCGACATCACGCGCCCCGCCCCGTTCCTCGACGCGCGCGCCGATCCCGACGCCGCCGTCGCCTACGGGCGCGACCTCCTCGGGGCGACGCCACTGGACGCCATAGAGCTCTCCGACGCCGCCACGGGAACGCGTGGCCTCGCCTACGTCCTCCCCTTCGCACCGCCGCCCGGCGCACGGCAGGCCACCCGTATGTACCTCGGGCGCATGCTGCTCTCCGAGCGCGCCGACGAGGTACTGCCGGACTGGGCCTTCTTCGTCCGTGCCGTCATCGACTCCACGGGCCTCTCCCCCACAGCGAGCCGCGAATCGCTCGTCGAAGACGCCGCACTGGAACGCGCGCGGGAGCAGCTGGGCGCCGGCATTCGGCGGTGGATCCTCGAGCTGGGCCTCAGCGAAGAGCATCGGCTCGCGCAATTCGTCGCCATCCACGAGGTCGGGCTGAAGTCACTCATCCGCCACGATGAAGAGCTCGCCCAGTTCATCACCCGCTGGCTCACGGTGGAGACCACCCACGGGACCCTCCGCGTCGGGGACCTCGTCGAGCGCTACCCCCACATCCGCTATGCGCAGACGGTCGACGAGTTCCGGCAGGTGGCGGGGATCTCGCCCTCCTCCGAGGTGCTCGTCAACGGCGGCTACCTCTATGACGCCGATCTCATCCGCATGCTGCCGGAGCTCTTCCCTCAGACGACCATCGAGAAGGTCGACGTCGCGGGCGAGCTCGATCGCCTCGACCCGCCTCCCCTGGACGACCGCGACGCGGCCCTCGCCCTCGAGCAGCGCGCGGGCGCCGTGCTCGCGAAGTCCGGCTGCTCCGTCGTCGTGCGCGCCATCGACCGTCCGGAGCTCTCCGGTCTCTACGTCGCCGACCCCGAGGTGCTGCGCCGCCTCGACCGCAAGCGCGCGAAGGGTGTCACCGGGGCGCTGTGGGGCGGCGTGCTCTACCGCATCGATGACAGCGTCTCCGCCGCACGCGACGACGATATGACCGCGAAGCTGTGCCTGAACTGGTCCAACCGGGTCGTGCGCGCCCTCTCCGCCATCGCGGACGACGCCGTCTTCACGCGCACCGTGCAGCTCCTCTACGTGCAGGCGCTCCTCGCCGGTCATCATCCGCTCCGCGATGAGGACCGTCGGCTCATGACCGGCGCCCTCGCCGACCTCATCACTCTGTCCGCCGGACTCGATACGCGCCCCTCCCCGGGTGACGAGCTTCGCTGACCCCCGCGAAAAGGATCGCCATGGCCCGTCCCAAGAAGAAGTTCCAGCAGCTCATCGAAGAGATCGACCGCACCCCCTGGGGTCCCGCGGAGCAGGCCCTCGTCGCCGATGCCGTCGCAGTCGCCGTGGATCTGGGCGACGAGAAGCTCGAATACCAGGCCCGGATGCGGCAGACGGCCTCCGCGAACATGGGCGGGGCGACCGACGTCATGCTCAGCTCCTTCGCGTGGTGCCTTGCACACCACGACGCCGATCCGCGGCGCTTCCCCGCGGACCTCGACAACGGCGGCGCCGACATCATGTGGCAGTTCAAGTGGATGGCCTCCGCGCTGCGCTCCTCCCCTGTCTTCGCGCAGGAGCAGATCACCGCGGTCCTCGACGACATGGAGTCGCACTACCAGAAGGCGGGGCTGGGCATGAGCGGCGTCCTCACCGCTCGCTTCGAGGACGCCTTGGACGCGGGGCGCTTCGACGACGCGGAGAAGCTACGCGTGCGCCTGGAGGCAACGCCCCGCGACGACCACAGCCACTGCGACGCCTGCGGCCGCAGTCAGTTCGCGGGCTTCTACGCGGAGACGGACCGCGACACGGACGCGATCCGCCTCGTCGAGGAGATGATCGAGGGCGGATTCTCCTGCGGCGAGGAGCCGGAGCATGCCCTCTCCCGTGTGCTCCTCCCCTATCTACGCGCGGGACGCCCCGAGGACGCGAAGACCGCGCACCTGCGCAGCTACCGCCTCGCGAAGGACAACCCGGACAACCTCCGCATCGTGGCGAACAACATCGTCTTCTGCGCCGTCACTGGGAACGAGGCGCGTGCACTGTCCCTCGTCGAACGCCACCTTCCGTGGCTCGCCCACGACGGGCTCAACGTCGATGCGCACTTCGCCGCGCTGGGGGCCTTCGCCCTCGCACTCGACCGGGTGACGGCGACGGGCCACGGAGATACGCCCGTACGCGGCGCCGAGGCTGCTGCCCTGCAGGGGTTCTTCGGCCCGCACGAGGGCGCCTGGACCGCGCAGGGTCTCGCCGACCTGGCCTGGGCGAAGGCCGAGGAGATCGGCGGCCGCTTCGACGAGCGCGATGAGACGACGGGCCATGCGCGCCGACTCCAGGCGCTCCGCGACCTCGCGGACATGCACTACGACGTGCACATCCGCTCCGATGCCTTCGTGCAGACACCCGTCGTGCACGAGCCCGTCGACGCCGCGGGCTGGTTCGCGCGGGCCATGGAGTTCGGCCAGTACGGCGCCGAACATGAGACGCTCCAGGCGCTGCCGCACGCGATGGCAGTCACCGACCCCGCGCAACGCGCACAGCTACTCTCCCTGCACATCGCCGTGCTCGTCGCCCTGAACAGGGAGGACGAGGCTACGGCCCTCCTGCCGGAGCGCATCGCGGCGCTCCGCGCCTCGGGACGCCCGGAGCAGGCCGCTCTGGAGGAGCGTCTGGGCCTCGCGACCTTCGGCACGAACACTCCCGAGGCGGCGGAATCGCTCGACCGCGAGCTCACCGACGAGAACCTGCCCGCGGAGAGCCTCGGCGATCTCGCCATCAGCCGCGCCTCACTGTACCTCCGCAGAGACGAACCGGACGCCGCCCTCGATCTCGCCGAGCGCGCTGCTCGCCACTTCGCCGCGGAGGGCAACACCCGGCTCCTCAACACGACGACGCTGCTCGCCGTCTCCACCCTGCTCTCGAAGAGCGACCAGGAACAGGCAACGGCGCTCCTCGACCGGTTCCTGGAGCAGGACGATCTCAGCGCCGGGCACCGCGCGCAGGCGCTGCAGCTGCGCGGCCGGATCCGCGGCGGCGCCGGAGAATTCATCGCCGGGGCCGCGGATGCCGACGAGGCATGCCGGATCCTCGCCGAGCTCGGGGCGACGAGAGCACTCGGTGGCGCGCACCTCCTCGCGGGCGCCCTATGGGAGGACGCCGACGAGCCGGAGAAGGCCGTCACCCGCTACCGGCTCACGGCACGCATTGCTGCGCAGGAGGACGGCGATGTCGCCGGGGCGAACTACCATCTCGCCCGGGCCCTCTTTGCCGCGGGCGACGCCGAACCCGCCGCGGAACTCCTCGGCGAAGTACTCCAGCGCGAGGAGGAGAACGGCACCCCCGCGGGCTCACGCGCGCTGACGGCCTCTCTGCTCGCCCGCGCCCTCGCCGCCTCCGGAGAACCGGGGCAGGCCGTCGGCGCCTTCGGCTATGCGGCCGAGCTCTTCGGCGAAGCGGAGCAGCCCGCGGATCAGGCGCTCATCCTCGCCGAGCAGGCGCGCCTCCTCGCTCGGTTCGGGGAGGACGACGACGCCATCGAGCTGCTGGAACGCGCCGAGAGCCTCATCCGCTCGGTGCCCGATGCGCCCGGTCCGCTCAGCGAGGTGCTGCACAGCCTCGGGCAGGCCTACGGCGGGCGCCGCGACGAACGTGCCTTCGCGCTCTTCGACAAGATCGCCGAGATCGCCCGCACGCACGACGCCACCTGGGTCTCCGCCGACGTCATCGACTCACGGGCGCGCGCCCTCGCTGCTCTCGAACGCGTCGAGGAGGCCGTCGCGACGGCGCTCACCGCGGCCGATGCCTTCGCCGAGCTCGGCGACACCGGTTCCGCAGGAGGGTCGGAGCTCTTCGCCGCACGCCTGCTCGCGGGGAACGGCCGGGACGAGGACGCCGTGCCGATCTACCGCACGGTGCTCGACCGCTCGGCCGAGATCCCGCCGCTGCGCGAGGTCGCCGCCCTCGAACTCGGGGACGTGCTGGAGCGGCTGGGCCGCGCCGACGAGGCCGCCCAGGTGCGCGCGCTCGCGCAGAGCTGAGGCATGGTCGCTCAGAACAGCTGACGCCAGTTCGCGCGGGCGAGGTCGAGGAGTTCGTCGCCCTTGCCGGACATGACCGTGCGGATCGCGTAGAGCGCGAATCCCTTGACCTGTTCGGCCGTGACGGCGGGGGGCATGGACAGCTCCTGCCGTTCTGTGACGACGTCGAGGAGTGCGTGGCCGTCGTGGGCGAGGACCTCGCGGACGGCATCGGGAAGATCCTCCGAACGTTCCACGCGCCGCGCGAAGATGCCCAGCGCCTCGGCGACGGCGGCGAAGTTCGGGTTCTCCAGGTCGGTGCCGTAGGTCACGAATCCCGCCGCCTTCATCTCCAGCTCAACGAAGTTCAGCGAGGAGTTGTTCACGACGATCGTCTTCACCGGCAGCCGGTTCTGCGTGAGCGTGATGAGCTCCCCCATCATCATCGCGAGTCCGCCGTCCCCCGCGAGGGCGACGACCTGGCGATCGGGATGGGCAACCTGTGCACCGATGCCGTGCAGAAGCGCGTTGGCCATCGATCCGTGGCTGAAGGAGCCGATGAGGCGACGGCCCTCCGTCATCGTCAGGTAGCGGGCCGCCCACACGGTCGGGGAGCCGACGTCGGCCGTGAAGATCGCATCCTGCGCCGCGTGCTCGTCGAGGAGGCGGGCGAGGTACTGCGGATGGATGGGCCTCGTGCCCTTAGCGGGGACGGCGAGCTCGTCGAGCTTGGTGCGGGTCTTGCGGTAGTGCGCGACAGCATCGTCGAGATGGCTGCGGTCAGTGCGGGAGGCGAGGCGGGGAAGGAGGGCCGCGGCCGTGTCCTTCACATCCCCCACGAGGCCGAGATCGAGGGGATGGCGCTTGCCGAGCTGGGAGCCGCGGATGTCGACCTGGATCGTCGTCGCCCCCTCCGGGTAGAACTGCGCGTAGGGGAAGTCGGTGCCCAGCAGCAGGAGCGCA
>JAATFJ010000294.1 GCA_015655255.1 Actinomycetales bacterium
CGAAGATCTGCCGGGGGACGTTGCCGCGCGCCCGCTCCGTCGTCGTGCGGAAGATCTCCGGAAACAGCGCCGAGACGTTGAGGACGACGACGACATAGGCGATGTCGTAGACCGCGACGGCGAGGAGGAACCACACCACGAGGGCATCGGAGGCCAGCGCGGGCGGCATCCAGACGAGCGCGAAGGCCACGCACAGTGGGATGAGGCCCAGCCCGATCCAGGGGATGCGGCGCCCCCACGCGGACCGCGTACCGTCCGAGAGCGCACCGACGAGGGGATTGAGCACAGCGCTGAGGATGCCGTGGGCGATCATCGCCGCCGCGACCCATTCCGCCGCGACGCCGAGGTGATCCACGTAGAAGTAGACGACAAGGGCAGAGAAGGTCTGCGCCATGAGCTGCGCAGGGAAACCGGATGCACCGAAGGCGATGCTCTGAGAGCGGTTCGGCGCCGCATCCAGGCGTCGGTCGCGGATCCGCGCGACGAGGCCGCTCACCGCGCCTCCGCCCGCTGCACCTCGCGCAGGGCCCGCCAGCCGATGCGGACGATGCCCTCGCTCGCGATCGTCTCGGCGACGAGGGGGTCGGAGAGGAGCCGATGCTCGTATCCGCGCTTGGTCGCCGCGAAGTCGACCACAGAGCGCAGCTCGGCATTGTCGTGCATGGGATGGAGGTAGATCTCGGTGACCCCGGCGGGCGCCGCGCGGAGCAGGTCGAGGAAGCCCGCACGAACCTCCTCGTAGGTCGCCTCCGCGTCCGTCCCCTCCCCCGCGAGCGGGAAAGGATGCGTCCACAGCCGGTCGAGGATGACGACGCCCTGCGCATCGGCGACCGCGACGGCCTCATCGAGGGCCGGCTGCAGGGCGGGGTCGATGTCGAGACCGTCCGCGATGCGGGGGAGGCGGAAGGGCAGTCCGTATTCGGCGGCGAGCGCGAGCACGGGGCGGAGGAAATCGCGCCCCGTGTGCAGCCCGTAGACCGAGCCCATGTGGTTGTCGAGGTGGGTGACGTCGACGCCCGCGGCGAGCGCCGCACGTAGCTGCGCACGCAGTTCCGCGACGACGTCCTCCTCCGTCGCGTGCTCCTCGACCGGGCGCACCTCTGCGGGGAAGAAACCCGCCGCATCGACGAGGGACGTCTCCGTTCCCGTGAGCGGACGCCACCGGTACGCGGACCACTCGCTGGTGAGCACGAGGTGGACGCCGACGTCCGCAGGGGAGTCCGCCGCGAAGCGCAACGCCTCGGGCGACCAGGCGCAGGGCACCATGACGGTCGTGGAGTCGAGGCGTCCCGCGGTGAGGAGCTCGATGATCGCGGTGTTGGCCGCATGGCACATGCCGAAGTCATCGGCATTGAGGATGATCGCGCGCGTCTCCGGCGCTAGACCCAGGCGGACGGCAAGGGGGGAGGTCATCGGGCGGTCCTTCCGGACGGGGTGAGGATGCTGTCGAAGAGCCGGTCTCGGAGCAGGGCGACCGCTTCCCCCTGTGCTCCCACGAGCGTCGCCTCCTTTCCGAACACCGAGGTGAGGAAACGGAGCGTGAGCAGGGCAGAGTAGCCGTCTGCGAGGCGGCGCACGGCATCGAAGAAGACGGGATGCAGCGCATCCCCGCCGAGGACGAAGGCATCCGGGTCGAGGATGAGTGCGATGCTGCCGGCGACGTAGGTGAAGCGCCGCGCCATCTCCGCGACCATGCGCTCCGCCGCAGGGTCACCCGCGGCGCACGCGTCGAGGTGCACCGAGAGGGGAGCGGCGGGATCGCGGCCATGGGCGAGGGCGAGGTCGGCGACGACTTTGTCCCCCAGCACAGGCGCGGCGATGGGCAGACCCGGCTGCGGGAGGAACTGCACCTCTCCCGCGAGCCCCGATGCGCCGCGGCGCAGGACGCCGTCGATCATAAGGCCCGCACCGAGACCGTCATCGAGGAGCAGGAGGGCGAAGCTGGACAGCTCCGCGCCCGCCCCGCAGGTGGATTCGGCGATCGCAGCGAGGTTGACGTCGTTCTCGATCCGCACGGGGCAGCCGAGCTTCGCGGCGAGCGCCTGCTGGAGCGCTCCGCCGTCCGGCCCCTGGTCGTCGCGGATCCCCCCGCTCTCGGTGACGACTCCGGGTACTCCCACGACCGCAGCGATGAGCGGGATGGGTGCCGCGCCACGGCAGGCGTCGACGAGGTCGCGGACGAGGTCGGCGCGCTCCTCGGGAAGGATGAACTCCGCGGAGCGCTCCGCGCGCACGGCACCGCCGATGTCCACGAGGGCGACGTGAACCGAGTGGTGATCGATCTGCACGGCCGCCGCGCAGCCCCATCGGGGGCTGAGGGAGACCCGAGTCGCCGCGGGCCCATGCGTCGCACGGTCCACCCCAGCGGATGCTACAGCCTCCCCAGCCTCCAGCATCCTCAGGACCTGTGTGACGGCAGTCCGCGACAACCCGGTCTCGCCCATCAACTCCGCACGAGTCAGGGGGCCGCGTCGCGCCAAGGCTTCCAGTATCGCTCTCGCGTTCAGGGTACGCAGCAGGGTCTGCGAGCCCGATGGAGCCTTGTTCACTTCGCTTCCTCGTGCATCGTTGAGATCAGTATGACAGAAAGTGTCACACTGGGGGGCGCTCCGGAGAACTCCCAGCCGATTCATTCACTTGCATCTAATCAGCCGTGACGTCGGGGAGGTGACGACGGACGTCGGCGTGCGGAATCCGCTGCGCCATGATCCGGATCGCTTCCGGGTTGTCGTCGACGAGCACGGCGTCGCGACCGAGGGATGAGGCCACGGCCCCCGTCGTGCCGCTGCCCGCGAAGAGGTCAAGGACCCGATCCCCCGGCCTGCTCGATGCCTGCACGATCCGTCGAAGGATACCCTCGGGCTTCTGCGTCGGATAGCCGGTCTTCTCTCTACCCGCCGTCGGCACGATCGTGTGCCACCACACATCGGTGGGGAACTTGCCCCGCGCCGCCTTCTCCGGGGTGACAAGGCCGGGGGCCATGTACGGCTCGCGGTCCACATCGTTGGCGTTGAAGACATGCCCTCCGGGGGTCTTCACGTAGACGAGGATCGTGTCGTGCTTGGTCGGCCAACGGCGGCGCGATTTGGCGCCGTAGTCGTAGGCCCAGATGAGCTCGTTGAGGAAGCACTCCCTGCCGAATACGGCGTCGAGCATGACCTTCGCGTAGTGCGCCTCGCGGTAGTCGAGGTGGAGGTACAGGGTTCCGTCGGCGGCGAGCAGGCGCCAGGCCTCCTCCAGGCGGGGCATGAGGAAGGCGCCGTAGTCGTCGAAGCGGTCGTCGTAGGCGCGCAGGATGCCGCGCACCCGTTCGTAGGCGTGGCCGTGGAAGCCGTGCCGGATCTCGCGCTGCTCTGGATCCTCCGCCTCGCCGGGCCCCTCCTCATCGTGCGGGGAATCCGCCGGGGTCGTCTGTGCACGCCGCGTCACGAGCACCTGGCGTTCCTGCGCTCTGCCGGTGTTGAAGGGCGGATCGAGGTAGACGAGGGTGAAGGAGGCGTCCGGCAGACTGCGGGCGATGGCGAGGTTGTCGCCCTGGAAGATCGTGACGCCGCCGCGATCGGCCCCGCCCGTCACGGGACCCGGTGCAGCCATGCGTCCGTAGCGAACTTCGTCTCCACGAGCCGCTCGGCATCGGCGTACTCGTCGGGCGCGATCGCCCCCTCCTCCGCACCTGTGAGCGCGCGGAAGGAGTCCTTGAAGCGTTCGATGATCTCCGCGCGGCTGAGCCCCGTCTGCGTGCTCACGGGATCGACGCGCTTGGCGGCGGATGCCGTGCCCTTGTCACTGAGCTTCTCACGACCGATGCGCAGCACCTCGGTCATGACCTGGCCGTCGATGTCGTAGGAGAGGGTCGCGTGGTGCAGCACCCCACCGTTGGCGAGGCGCTTCTGTGCGGCACCGCCGATCTTCCCAGTGGGGCTCGCGATGTCGTTGAGCGGCTGATACGTCGCATCGATCCCGAGCGAGCGGAGCGCCTGCAGCACCCAGTCGTCGAGGAAGGCGTAGGAGTCCGCGAAGGTCATCCCCGCGACGAGCGAGGCGGGGATGTAGAGCGAGTAGGTGATGATCTGCCCGGCAGCCATGAGCATCGCCCCGCCGCCGGAGATGCGCCGGACGACGTCGAAGCCGTGCTTCGCCGCACCTTCGGGATCGACCTCGTTGCGGTAGGACTGGAAGGAGCCGATGACGACGGCCGACTGATCCCACTCCCAGATGCGCAGGGTGGGCACGCGGCGCCCCTCACCCACGCGGGTCGTGAGCACCTCGTCGAGCGCGAGGTTCATCCGAGGGGAGACGGCCTTCTCGTGCACGATCTCCCAGTCGAAGTCGCGCCAGCCCGGGGCTGTGACGAGGGCGCGGCGCACCGCGGTGCCCACGGCCTCCGGCGTGAAGCCGAGCAACTGCGCATCCGGGGGAAGGGCCGCGCGGACGGCCGCGGCGATGACCGAGGCATCCGACTCGACGGGGAGGCCGGAGACGGCCGCGTTGATGTCGTCGAGGGCGGAATCCGGTTCGAGGAAGAAGTCCCCCGCGAGTCGGAAGTCGGAGATCACGCCGCCTGCGACATCCAAGTCGACGACGACGAGCTTGCCACCAGGAACCTTGTACTCACCGTGCACGCCCCCAGCTTAGGCCCCGCCCGCCGCCCCATCGCCGACCCACCCACATCGCGTCGAGCCACCACCGTAAATATGTGAATACATGGGCCGCTCGGTAGGAGGTGGGTGGCTCGGCGGAGGGAGGGGCAGGAGGGCGGGCGGACGCGTCAGACGCGGGCGGGGATGTGGCGGTCGAGCCAGGCGAGGAGATCACCGCGCACCTCGGCCTGCTCGGGCTCATTGAAGATCTCGTGCCGCGCATCGGGGTAGACGAGGGTCGTCACATCCGTGAGACCGGAGCGGGTGCGGTACTCATCGGCGAGGCGATGCACGCTGCGCGGACCGCCGACGGGATCGTCGCGGCCGACGAGGAGGAGCAGAGGGATGTCGCGGGCCAGGTGCTTCGCCGGACGCCCGAAAAGCCCGAGCGCCTGCCACGGCCCGAAGAGCTTCAGCAGCGGCACGTTCGTCGTGAGCGAGTCGGCGTCGAAGGCCGCACCGACGGCGGCGTCGCGGCTCAGCCACTCGTAGCCCGTGGCGTCCTGTCCCTCCCAGCGCGCGTTGAGGGGCGCGGCGTTGAGCATCCCCGGCAGGCGCAGCGCGGAGCCGGAGAGCACGACGGCGTCCCAGGCCTCGGCGTGGTCGTTGACGAGCATCTGCGCGAGGAAGGAGCCCCAGGAGTGCCCCAGGAGGACGAGCGGCAGATCCAGATGCGCGGCGCGGATGATGCCCGTGAGCTGCCACACCGCCTCCTTCGCGGCGCGCAGACCACCCTTGCCCAGCCGACCCAGCCTCTCCGCTGTCCCGTGCTGTCGCATTCCCGTGCGTCCATGGCCGCGGTGGTCGTCGGCGTAGACGTGGAAACCGGCGTGCGTGAGCGCCTCGATGAGGGCGTCGTAGCGCCCCGCGTGCTCGCCGACGCCGTGCAGGAGCTGGACGATACCGCGGGCCTCGCCCTCGGCGGGATGCACGTCGTAGACGATGGTGACACCGTGTGCGTCGATGAACTCCTCGGTGCGGGGCATGCCCACGATTGTAGGCACCGTGCTCCCGCCCACGAAATCACCGGGGTGCGAGGGCGGCGCGCAGCGCGAAGGCCGCATCCGCATCGGTGACCTCGTAGCCTCCGCCGTCGTCGGCGGCGGAGCCCATGCGCACCCCACCGGAGGCCGCGACCGTGCGTTTCGCGGAGAAGTGCAGCGCGTCGACGCCCGTCTCCGCGAGCACGCGGGCATTGTCCGCGGTGACGCCACTGCCCGCCATGATCTCGATGCGTCCCGCGGAGACCGCGACGAGCCGGCGCAGCGTCTCGATGCCGTCGATCGCCGCAGAGGCGCCGCCCGAGGTGAGCACGCGTCGCAGTCCCAGCGCGATCGCCGCCTCGAGGCTCGCGACGGGATCGCTCGTGACGTCGACGGCGCGGTGCAGCGTCACGGAGGCGCCGCCGGCGGCATCGCGCAGCCGAGCGAGAGCCATGACGTCAAGGCCGCCCGATGCGTCGAGGCAGCCGATCACCACACCCGCCGCCCCCGCGGAGACGGCGAAGCGGATATCGCGCTCGATGACAGCAAGCTCATCCGCGTCGTAGGAGAAGTCCCCCGCGCGGGGACGGACGAGGACGTGCACCTCAGGCCCCTCGTCCCCCGCCGCGTCGAGGGCGAGAGCGAGCGTCGCGGGCGAAGGAGTCAGCCCGCCGAGCGCGAGCGCCTGAGCCAGCTCCACGCGGGCCGCGCCGATGTCCGCGGCGATGCGGACTCCGGCGACGTCCTGCACGGCGAGTTCGAGAGCGAGGGTCATCCCCTCATTCTTCCGCTCTCCGACCCCCACCAAAAAAACTTAGTTAGACTAGCTAAGCAATGACCGATCTAGGCGACGACCTCCATCTCACCGCGACCGACCTCCGCCAGGCGACTCTGCGCCTCTCCCGCCGACTGCGCCGCGAACGCGCCGTCAACACGCTGAGCTTTCCACAGCTCGCCGTGCTCGGCACGCTCCGCGTGCATGGACGCCTCACCATCACCGCGCTCGCCGAGCACGAGCAGGTGACGGCGCCGTCGATGACCAACCTCGTTAATGCCCTCGAGGAACTCGATTACGCCGTGCGCATCCCCGACGAGGAGGACCGCCGCCGGGTACAGGTGGAGATCACGCCCACAGGCACCGAGATCGTCGAGGAGACCACCCGCCGCCGCGACGCCGTGCTCGCGGACGCCCTGGAAGAACTCGGCTTCGGCAAGAAAGAACTCGCCACGCTGCGCACCGCCAGCGAACTGATGAGGAGGATCGCCGCACGATGAGCTCGATGTTCCGCTCTCTCCATCTCCGTAACTACCGCGTCTGGGCTCTCGGCGCGCTCGTCTCCAACATCGGCGGCTGGATGCAGTCCACGGCGCAGGACTGGGTCGTCCTCACCGAGCTCACCGATAACGATGCGACGGCCATGGGCCTCACGATGGCACTCCAGTTCGGCCCTCCGCTCCTCCTCGTGGGAGTGACGGGCTGGGTGGCCGACCGCTTCGACCGACGCAAGCTCCTCCTCCTCACCCAGAGCACCCTCCTCCTCCTCGCCCTGGGCGTGGCCGCCATGCTTCTCTCCGGCACCATGACGCTGCCGATCATGTACTGCTTCGCCTTCGCCTTCGGCGTCGCGAACGCCTTCGACGCCCCCGCGCGGCAGGCCTTCGTCTCCGATATGGTGCGCGTGGAGGATGCCTCGAACGCCGTGGCCAG
>JAATFJ010000094.1 GCA_015655255.1 Actinomycetales bacterium
AGGCGATCGCCTTCCTGCAGACCGTCAACGCCGCCTGCTACCGCCTGCACCCCGGCATCGTGATTATCGCAGAGGAGTCCACGAGCTTCCCCGGCGTCACCGCGCGCACGGATCAGGCAGGCCTCGGCTTCGGTTTCAAGTGGAACATGGGCTGGATGAACGACTCCCTGCGCTACATCGAGCGCGACCCGCTCTATCGCAGCCATCACGAGGGCGAGATGACGTTCTCCTTCGTCTATGCCTTCGGGGAGAACTACATCCTGCCCATCAGCCACGACGAGGTCGTGCACGGGAAGGGCAGCCTGCTGTCCAAGATGCCCGGCGATCACGCGCAGAAGCTCGCGAACGTGCGCGCCTACCTCGCATTCATGTGGGCACATCCCGGGAAGAACCTGCTGTTCATGGGGCAGGAGTTCGGCCAGCTCGCGGAGTGGTCGGAGTCGCGGGAGCTGGACTGGTGGTTGCTCGACCAGCCGAGCCACCGGGCGCTGCAGGACTTCGTCGGCTCCCTCAACGGGGCGTACCGCGCGCAGGCGCCGCTCTGGGAGCGCGACAACGACAGCACGGCCTTCTCACGCCTGGGTGCCCCAGACGGGGATCCCTGCGTGATCGCCTTCGAGAGACGGGACGACCACGGTGGACGGATCGTCGTCGTGAGCAACTTCTCGGGTGTCGCGCGTACCGGTCACCGCCTCACCCTGCCCCGAGAGGGCGCATGGGAGGAGATCCTCAATACGGATGCGGACGCTTACGGCGGTTCCGGCTCAGGGAATTTGGGCCTCGTCGTCGCGCACGCCACCGCGGGCGATGGCGCACTCGCCACGCTCACCCTGCCGCCGCTGAGCACGCTCTGGCTCCGCCATCAGCCGGAGCGCGCACTCCCGGCGCTGTCCGGCTCCTGAGTCGCGTCTCCGGGGTTTAGAACAGCAGCGATGTGAGCCGCGTGCGCGCGGCGACGACGCGCGGATCCACCGCGCCGACGAGATCAAAGAGCTCAACGAGGCGTTCGCGCACAGGGCCGCGCTCCTCGGAGGGCAGCGCCGCGAACAGGTCGAGGAGACGATCGAAGGCGTCCTCGACATGGCCGCCCGCAACATCGAGATCGGCGACGGCAAACTGCGCGGAGATGTCCTGGGGCGCCTCCGCCGCGGCGTTGTGCGCCTCCTGGAGGTCGAGGCCCTGCACCCGGTCGAGGAGCCGCACCTGGCCGAGACCCGCCTTGGCGTCCTCATCGCGCGGGTTCTCCGCGAGGGCCGTCTCATAGGCGCGGATAGCACGCCCGAAGTCGCCCTCCTCGATGGCCGCGAAGGCCTCCGCATGCAGGGGCGGCAGCGGCGCTTCCTGCGGCTCCTCGGCGCTCTCCGAGGGCTCGTCCGCGGGATCGATCGTGCCCGTCACGCCGTTCTGCGCGGCGAGCTGGAGGAGCTGGGTGAACACCTGACGCACCTGCTCCTCCGGCACGGCCCCGGTGAACAGCGGGACGGGCTGCCCGGCGACGAGGGCGACGACCATGGGGATCGACTGCGCGCGGAAGCCCTGCGCGAGCTGAGGGTTCGCATCGACATCGACCTTCGCGAGAACGAGGCGTCCCCCGAGCTCTGTGACGACCTTCTCCAGGATGGGGCTGAGCTGCTTGCACGGCCCGCACCACTCCGCCCAGAGGTCGACGACGACGGGAACCGTCTTCGACAGCTCCAGCACCTGTCCGAACGTCGCATCTGTGACGTCGAAGACGAGCGCGGGGGACGCAGACGCCGCGCCCTGACCCGTCGCCGCGGGGGAGGCAGGACGATTGCGCAAAGACGAGAGGTCGACGGCGCCGCGCAGCGCCGCAGGAGAGATATCGCTCACTGGATCACTTCCACACTCAAGAGGTCCTGGTGCCAGGCCAGGAGATGGATCTTCTCATTGGAGCCCTGCGCAGGAACGGAGAAGAAGACCTGCATGCCGTAGGTCGTCGTGACGCCTTTCTCCGCTTTTTCCGCGCCGGTGAGGGCTTTGGCCTCGGGATTCCCCTCGCCATAGAGGATGGCGGCGTCATCGACGGTCGGGGTCACCGTCTGCGTCTCGGTCACAGAGGTGGCCACGAGCGCCCCGCTGTCGAGGGTTGCGAGGGCAACGGGTGAGTAGCTCGACGCGGTGAGGTCGAACGCGGTCTCCGATGTCTCCTCCGCCCCCGCGTCTTTGAGTCCCTGGACGACCTGCGCCCGACTGTCCCTGATCGCCTGCGCGAACTGCAGGGCGGCATCATCGAAGAGGCCGTAGTAGGTGCTCTGCTCTCCCGCGTCGACGACATCGGCGAAGGCATCGGCGAGGTTCGCGGGCGGAACCTCCATGAACGCTGCCGCGCCCTCGGTGACGAGGGTCGTCCCCGCCCAGGCGGGAGCGAGGCTGGGGACCTCGGCAGAGGCCTGCATCTCGGCGAGTTCCGTGACCTTGTAGCTCGACCACGGGTCGGCCTGCACCATCGTCATGATGACGGGCGGAACGGTCTCATCGCTGTCGCTCTGCGAGAGGATGAGCACCGTCCGTGGCCACGTGTCCGTCTGCTGCGGAAGGAGTACCTCGATGTTCTCCGTGGGGATGACGGCGGGCGCAGCGCGATCCGGGAGTGCCGTGCGCAGGGCGTACTCGGTGCGGCGCGCATCGAGAACCGCGCCGTCGAGGCGCGTGGCGGCGAGGTCGATGTTCATCTCGGTGTCCGCCTGCGCGACGGTCGCCGAGATGTTCGTGAGGATGCGGGTCGCCTGGTCCTCGGTGACGGCGGGAGGCTTCTGATTCTCCGGGGCGACGAGCGTGGGCGTGGGGGTCGGCGTGGGCGTCTCCGCGGAGAAGTCCGGCCAGGATTCGGACGAGCATCCGGTCACGAGCGCCACGGAGACGACGGCGGCGGGAAGGAGCAGCAGGCGCCGTATCCGCGCGGGACGCGGCAGCCGACGGCGCTCGGTCTTCCCCGCGGGGGGCCTCCCCTCCGGCGCAGCCTCCGCGGTGTCGTCCGTCGCAGGCGCCTCGCTCGTGGTGAGTTCCTCGCGCCGTGCGGCTTCGAGGGAGATGGGCTCGGTGACGGGGAGCGGGCCGGGGCCCTTCCTCCGGGGTCCACGTCCCCGACGCTGGTGCCGGATACCGAGGAAATAGAGCACGATGCCCACGAGCAGGAGTATCACGCCGCCGACGATGAGCGGACCCACCCACGGGGTCGAGGTGTCCAGCGTCCAGGAGATTTGAATGTCGCGGGGCGCCGGAGCACTCCCGTCGGTGGCGATGAGCATCGTCACGCCCTCGGGGATCTGCACATCATCGACGACGAGCTCCCCCATCTGCGTGAACTCGTCGAGCCAGAGATCCGAGCCCGCGGGGGTATGCGCAACCTGCGTCTCCGTCGCCTCGGCTGCGTGATAAGTCACCTGCGCATCGCCGCCATCGTCGAGG
>JAATFJ010000026.1 GCA_015655255.1 Actinomycetales bacterium
CCAGGGGGATGCCCGCGGCCGCGGCGTCCATCCTCCCCGTCGCGGCATTGCCAGGCGTTGCGACCCAGCCGGGGGCGATCCCGTTGACGCGGATGCCGTCGGGCGCGAGTTCGAGGGCGAGGGATTTCGTGAGCATCGTCACTGCGGACTTCGATGCGCCGTAGAGCAGCTGCCCCCGGGACACCTCGTAGGCGTCGACGGAGGCGAAGTTGACGACGCTCGATACCGGTCCCAGATGCCTCTTCGCGACGGCGGTCACGTTGAGCACGCCGAGCACGTTGATGTCGAAGATGCGGTGGAACGTCTCCTCCGTGTAGGTGTCGAGCGTCGTCGGAGGGTAGACGCCGGCGATGTTCGCGACGACGTCGAGGGAGCCGTGCTCGCCCACGGCTGCGGTGACGGCGTTCTCGACGGCGTCGCGGGATCGCACGTCTGCGACGAGGGGCACGAAGCGGCCGGGAAGTCCGTCCGGGGGCTTCGTCTCGGAGACGTCGAGGCCGAGGACCGTCCATCCCTGCTCCAGGAACACCTCGGCGGTGCTGAGCCCCATTCCGCTCGCCGCGCCGGTGATGAGCGCGGTTCCGGTCGATTCGGGCATGTTCTCTCCGTTCGGTTCAGCAGGTATTCGTCCATTGAACAGTTCGATCGATTAAGGAACAATGCCCATTGTTTTATACTGGATCAAGGTTTTTCCTTGGGAAGGAACGATGTGGGCACGCCGACGATCCGCCAGCTCCAGTACTTCGTCACCGCCGCACGCCTCGGCACTTTTGCGGCTGCGGCGCTCGAGCACCGCATCGCGCAGCCGAGCCTCTCCGAGCAGATCACGATTCTCGAGCGCGCCCTCGACGTCCGGCTCTTCACGCGCACGACGAGGCGTCTGCTCCTCACAGACGCGGGGAAGCAGCTCCTCCCGCTCGCGGAGCGCGCGATCGACGACGTCGACGAGATCGCCCAGCTCAGCCGCCGGGTGCGCACCCTCGAGGAGGGCACGGTGTCGTTCGGCACGTTCAACAGTGCGCACCTGTACCTGCTCACCGAGCTGATCCGGGAGTTCCACACCCTCCATCCGGGGGTCCGCATCCAGGTGACGGGGCTGAACTCCGCCGAGGTCGCCGACTCGGTGCGGGAAGGGCGGATCGAGGCGGGTCTCGTGCAGCTGCCGATCGACGACAGGGAGCTGCAGGTGTCGCGGGCGGCGTTCATCGACCACGTCGTCTACGTCTCGCGGAACCCGGAGAACACCGTCGCGCCCATCGACATCGTCACGCTCGCTGAGCGGAAACTCATCCTGTCCGAGGCGCGGTGGTCGCAGAGCGACCCGCTCCGCGTCTCGCTCCTGCAGCGCGCGCAGTCGGTGGGCGTCGTCCTCGAGCCGGTCATCGAGGTCGAGTTCCAGACGCACGCCCTGGAACTCGCCGCGCAGGGCGTGGGGGACTCCCTCGTGTCCTTCCACGTGGGGAAGTCCGTCATGATCGAGCGCGGGCTCAGCTGGAACGTGCTGGAGCCGAGCGTGGAGGAGCACTACGCCTTCATCACGCGCCGCAGCGGATCGATCTCACCGGCGACGCAGAAGTTCATGGAGCTCGCGCGGCAGACGCTCACGCAGATCCAGAACGTGCCCCCTGCGCCGGACGCCCGGCGCGCGGGCGCGTGACGCCTGCGCCTCAGCGTCCGGAGACGACGGCCGCCACGGCCTCGGCGACCGCGGCGTCCTCGAAGGAGAAGCCGTCGGAGAGGAGTACCTCCGGCGTCGCGCGCTGATCCGCGAGCAGCAGCTCTTCCGCCGCCGTGCGAAGGGCGAGCACGAGGGCGAAGCGTGGCAGCCGCAGGAGATGGGGGCGGTGCATGGCCCGGGCGAGCGCCGTGGTGACCTCTTTCGAGGTCGCCGGGTTCGGGCCGACGAGGTTCACCGGCCCGCTCTGCTCCGAGGCTGTCGCGAGGTGGAGCATCGCTCGCGCCTCGTCGGCGAGAGAGATCCACGGCCAGTGCTGTCGCCCTGTCCCCACGGTGGCGCCGAGGCCGAGCCTGGTGCTGAGGAGGAGCGGCTTCAGCGCCCCGTCGCCCGCGAGGACGAGCCCGGTGCGGGCATGCACGACCCGGGTGCGCTCCGCCGCCGCGGCCGTGGCGCCTTCCCAAGCGGAGACAACGTCGGCGAGGAAACCGGTGCCGCGCGGGCTCGCCTCCGTGAGTGTCTCGCGCGGCCTGTCGCCGTAGATGCCCACGGCGGAGGCGGACACCCAGACGGAGGGCGGCGCGGGGGAGTCGTGGACGGCACGTGCGATGGTCCCCGTGGCCTCCACGCGGCTGCGCTCGATCTCATCGCGATAGCGGGCCGTCCAGGGGAGCTTCGACAGGCTCGCCCCGGAGAGGCTGATGACCGCGTCCGCCCATTCGACGGCCGCGGCGGGGAGGATCCCGGCAGAGGGATCCCAGGAGTACTCGTCCGTCGATCGCGATGGACGCCGTACGAGGGCGCGCACCTCGTGCGCTCCCTCTGCGCGGCGCCGGATCTCGGAGCCGATGAGTCCGGATGCGCCGCTGAGGAGAATCCTCATGATGCGTTCCTCTCCCGAGCGCCGGCGGCGCTGCGTGTCTCCCGGAAGAATAGACGGTGAACGATCTTCGGGGGTCCTTTTTCCTATCCGAGAGCGGGAGGATTTCGGCGTAGAAGAAATCATCGTTCTCATCATGGTTGTCGTCACGGCACTCGCCTTCGACTTCACCAACGGGTTCCACGACACCGGAACGCGATGGCGACGTCGATCGCGACGGGTGCGCTCAAGCCCAAGGTCGCCGTCGCGCTGTCCGCCAGCCTCAACCTCGTCGGGGCCTTCCTGTCGATCGAGGTCGCCAAAACCGTCGGCAGCGGCATCGTCGACCTCGACAACGCGCAGGGCGAGCAACTCATGCTCATCGTGTTCGCCGCGATCGTCGTCGCCGTGGCCACCTGGCTCATCTACCGGATCTCGCGGCGCGTGCCGGAGAGGATCGAGAACCGCGGCTTCCGCTCGGGCCAGATCGGCTCCGCCTCCCTCGCGCACGGTACGAACGACGCGCAGGAGACGATGAGCGTGATCTTCCTCGCCCTCATCGCGCACGGAAGCCTCACCGTGGACAACGACGTGCCCTTCTGGGGCAAGCTTACGTGCGCCCTCGCGATCGTCGCGGGCACCTACCTCGGCGGCTGGCGCGTCATCCGCACCCTCGGCAAGGGACTCGTCGAGATCGCCTCCCCGCAGGGCATGGCGGCGGAGACGTCGAGCGCCGCGATCATCCTCACCTCCAGCCACCTCGGACTCCCGCTGTCGACGACGTACGTCGCGACGGGATCGATCCTGGGCACGGGGATCGGCAAGCGCGGGGCCCAGGTGCGCTGGGGCGTCGCGGGTCGCATGGTCGTCGCCTGGGTCATCACGCTCCCCGCCTCCGCGAACAACGTCAACGACGAGTGGGAGCCGGAAGCGGTCTCCGCCGCGACGGCAGCCTGAGAGGAAAGGACAAGGGGAACATGGACATCGACATCCTCGGCATGCTCAACTCGATCTGGCAGATCCTGGTCGTTGGGCTCCTCTTCGGTGCGGGGCTCCCCGCGCTGTTCGCCTTCGGCATGCGGTTCCTGGGAACTGTTCCGGAGGGTGCTCCCGTCGATGCGCCGATCGTGAGCACGACCGGCGGAAGGGCCGCGGCATACCTCTGCTTCGCGGCCTGTCTCCTCGTGGCGGTCTTCGGGATTGTTGTCATCGTGTTCGGCAACCAGATCTTTGGCGGGTGAGGGAATTGACTTCTTCGATCTTCGGCTCCATTCTCGATTGGCTCCGGCAGGGCTACGCGGACGGCATCCCCGCCCGCGACTACGTCCCTCTCCTCGAGGTGCTGCACCGGCGCCTCACCGATGAGGAGGTCGACAGGCTCGTGCGCGTCCTCGTCGACTTCGAGAGTTCCCCGTCTCCTCCTCCGACATCGAGAGGGCGGCCCAGGAGCGCCTGCTGCTCACGCCGGACGAGACTGATCTCGCACGCGTCGCATCCCGGCTCGCCGCGAGCGGCTGGCCGCTCAGCGACCTGCCCAGGGGCGCCGCGCAGACCGAGGCGTGAGAGTCGGCACCGCCCCGCCGCGATCCGATCGTGGCAGGCTGGGACGGTGCCCCTCCTCCCTTCTGCTCCCCATGTCGTCACTGCCGGGCGGCTCGCCGACATCGTGAACGCACGGGCCGCGGGGGAGGGAATGACCCTCGACCCCGGCCAGAGTGCCCTCGTCGCCCGGCTCGCCGCGCTCGGCGCGGCCCTCGGAGAAGCGGAGGCACCGACGCCCCGCAGCGTCTATGTGCACGGCCCCGCCGGGCGCGGTAAGTCATGGATCGCCACGGCCTTCTTCGATGCCGTTCCGACGGAACGGAAGGTGCGCGCTCACTTCCACCACTTCTTCGAGGAGCTGCACCGTCGGATCTTCGTGCTCCGCGAGGCATCGGCCACGGATGCGGTGACGCAGGCAGTCGAGGAGATCGCTGGCTCCGCGCGGCTCTTCCTCTTCGATGAGTTCCATGTGCACGAGTCGGGGACGGCGCGTCTGCTCACCCTCGTGCTGGAGCAGCTCCTCGCCCGCGACGTCACGGTCGTGGCCACCTCCAACTATGCCCCGCGCGCGCTGCTGCCGAACCGTATCTACCATCACACGATGGAACCGGGCATCGCGCTCATCGAGGAGCACATGGACGTGATCTCCCTCGATGGCGCCGTCGACTACCGCACGATCGACCGGCATGCGGGCACGCGCTTCGCCGGGGGCTCCTGGCGCCCCGCCGCCGCCAGGGAGATTCCTGCGGGGGAGACGATGCTGCACGAGGGCGGCCGTGATTTCGCGGTGCTCTCCGCTACCGACGACGAGCTGTGGGTGAGCTTCGCGCAGCTGTGCGAGGAACGCACCGCCGCCGTCGAATACCTCGCCTGGGCCCGTCGCTTCCCGCACTGGACGATCCTCGGCATCCCCGGC
>JAATFJ010000185.1 GCA_015655255.1 Actinomycetales bacterium
CGCCGGCATCGCCATCGTCGAGGCGGGACTCGCGACCAAGCGCCCCGACTGGCTGGCCGTGACGAGCATGGTGACGTGGATCGTCGCGCTCGTCGTCGGGATGGTGAAGATCTGGCTGCCGGATGAGCGCTACTTCGGCGAGGGGATGTCGCGGTTCTTCCAGCTGCTGCTGGTCGTGGGCATCCTCCAGCTCGGGCTCCTGCACGTGCGGATCTACACCCCGGCCTATCGCCGTTATGTGACGACGTTCACGACCATCGTCTATTTCGCGACGCTCGGTCTGCTCGCGCTGCTGGCCGGACTGCTCGTGTTCTACCTCACCTTCCCCGACTCGTTCGACTACGAGGAGATGTACTGGAAGGTCGTCCTCGCTGTCGCGATCCTCTGCTTCCTGGGCACGGCGCTCGTGCCCCTGCTCAACGTGCTGTTCGCGCCGAAGAAGGAGCGCCGCGTGTCGGCCGCTCCGGCTGCGGCGAGCTGGCCCGCCTATGCAGACGGGGTGACGCCGCTGCCCGCTCTTCCCGATGGCAGCCCGGACTGGAACGCCTACTACACGGGCTTCCCTTCCACGCCGCCGCAAGCCGTCGCGTCGCCGCAGCAGCAGGCGGCCTTCCCCGTGGCCGCGTCTTACGTCCCCGAGCAGCCTGTGGCCGTGCCGCCCGCCTCTCCGGTACTCGCGGCGCCGTCGGAGGCCGAGGTGCCGCTTCCTCCTGCGCCGGAGGCCTCCGTTACTTCCGCCGCTCCCGGCGCCTTCCCGCCTCCGCCTCCGGCGCCCCCGCTGTGAGCGTGCAGGGAAGTGACCCGGCCTCGCTCGGTGCCCTCGCAGCGGATATCGCTCAGGAGGCGGGAGCGCTTGCGCGCCGACGCCGCGAAGAGGGCGTCTCGCTCGCCGCAACGAAATCCAGCCTCGCCGATATCGTCACCGAAGCGGACCGTGAGGTTGAGGCGCTCATCCGTGAGCGGTTGAGTCGGGAGCGGCTCGGCGATGGTTTCCTCGGGGAGGAGTCCTGTTCCGAGGAATCGAGCGACGGCATCACGTGGATCGTCGATCCCATCGACGGCACGGTGAACTACGCTTACGGTATCCCCTCCTACTGTGTGAGCATTGCGGCGGTGTCCGGCGGCGTGGATCCTGCGACGTGGACGGGGCTTGCCTCCGCGGTGTTCGCACCCGCCTTAGATGAGCTGTTCACCGCGTCGCGCGGGGAGGGGGCCCTCCTTAACGGACGTCGGCTCGCGGTCGCGACGGAGACACCCGCCGGTGCGCTGCTCGCCACGGGCTTCGGCTACGACCCGAGCACCCACGACGGCGATCTGGCGACGGTGCGGCGCGTCATGCCTCTCGCCCGCGATCTCCGCCGGATCGGATCGGCGGCGCTCGACCTCTGCTATGTCGCCGCCGGGCGGCTGGACGGGTTCTTCGAACGCGGCCTGAAGCTATGGGATTTCGCGGGTGGCATCCTCGCGGTGACGGAGGCGGGTGGCCGGGTCAGCCGCTTCGATACCGAGAGTGCGCGGCCCATGCTTGTCGCTGCGGGCCCTGCCGTTCATGATCGTGTGCGTGCGGCGATCGAACATGCGTGAGAAGCCCCCCGGATGGCGTTCCCAGCCTGATCCCGCTAGTGTTTACCCGATCGTTACCCTTGCTGCCCGGTCAGCGGAGGCCAGCGCATCCTCCCGAAATTTCCGCTCACCCACCCGAGAGAACCGCTGTGCCCGTTGAGACGCCGCCCGCCGCGCCGGTGCGCGGCGACGAAGGACGCGTCTCTTCCGAGGCCAGCGATGGTGGGGGAGTACCCGCGCCGTTATCGCGCCGCGTGCTCCGCGAACGGGCCCACGCGGCGATGCCTGGGACGTCCTCGTCGCACACCGCAGCCGATCCCTTCCTCGCGGCGGTACGCGCCTTCCCCGGCTTCTCCGAGGCCGCACCCCCGGTCTCTCCGGCCGTCTCTGTTTCGCAGCTCGATGCGCCCACCGCGGAATCCCTGCCCCTGGTCGAGGGGACGCCGCCGGGACGGCGCAGCCTCGTTCGCCGGTTCCTCGCGGCGGGCGCGACGGTGGGAATCATGGGGATCGCGGGTCTTCTCGCGATCTCGATCACTCTCCCCGCCGGTGCCGTCGCGGCGGGCCAGGGCACGCTGGCCGTCTCGACGACATCGCTGCTCGCGGCTGAGGACGAGGAGACGTCGACGACTCTCACCGACGAGGAGATCCAGGCGTTCGTCGCCTCCTCCGAGGTGCAGAATGATGCGCTGGAGCACGCCGCCGAGGGGTTCTCGACGGAGTCCTTTGCCGATATCGCCGCCGCCGAAGGCATCGACTACTCCAATGCGCTCTACACGAACGATCCGGATGCGGCGATCCAATGGCCGTTCATCGTCGGCGTCGCGATGAGTTCTGGCTTCGGCATGCGCAACGGCCGTATGCACGAGGGCATCGATCTCGTCCCGGGAGCCGGGGCACCCATTCAGGCGATCGCCGATGGCACCGTGCGCATCGCGACCGAGGCGGGCGGGGCGTACGGTGTCACCGTCTACGTCGACCACGTCATCGACGGTCAGGTGGTGACGAGTCACTATTCGCACATGCAGTACGGCTCGCTGCGGGTCACCGAGGGCGACACTGTGAAGGTCGGCGACATCGTCGGGCTCGTCGGCAACACGGGGCGCTCATACGGGGCGCACCTTCACTTCGAGATCATCATCGATGGGGCGACGATCGACCCGCTGCCCTGGCTGCAGGCGAATGCCGGTCGCGATTCCCTGGGCGACGATGTGGAGGACTCCGCCGAGGAGGACGCGGTTTCTCCGTGAGGTCGCGAGATGATATTCTCGTGTGGTTGCCTTCGTAAAGGGCATACGCCCCGATAGCTCAGTGGCAGAGCACTTCCATGGTAAGGAAGGGGTCGTCAGTTCAATCCTGACTCGGGGCTCGCAGCATCCAGGTGACCGTCGGATGCTTTGGCA
>JAATFJ010000116.1 GCA_015655255.1 Actinomycetales bacterium
CGGCGCGGGTCCCTACCCGGCGCCGGGAGACCCGACCATCACCGACGCGAACACGAACAACGACCGCGCGGCCGCGGAGCGCGTCTTCGGCGCCGTCAACGCCGGAAACGTCGTCATGGTGGGCGTGAACGTGACCCCGCAGGCGCTCCTCGAAGAGGACGTCACGGCGCTGCTGCTGGGCTCCGAGCGGGAGGAGGCCGTCTTCGCCGGCACGATCCTCGACGCGTACGAGGACTTCTACCAGCACAAGTGGGGCAGGCGAATCTCCGCCGCCCACGACGGGCTGGCCTCGGTGGTCCTGCACCGCCCGGAGATCGTCACGGGATGGATCGAGGGGCCGGTGGACTTCACCCCCGCGGCGGACTCGCTCGCCACGAGGATCGCGCTCACGAGCGACGGCCTGCCGCTCGTCTGGGGCACCCCCGAGGGTCCGACGACACGCGCCGTCACCTCCTTCGACCTCGCCCAGTTCCGCCGCCGTTTCGTGCACGCCCTCGCCTACGGAAGGACGCGCCCCGCCCTCGATCCCTCGGGCCGTACCGCCCCGGCGGGATGGCGCAACGGCCGCCCCGCCGCGGAGCGCTTCTGAACGATGCCGAAGGACCTGCTTGCGCTGCCCTCGGTGGCCGATCTCGGCTTTCCCGCGCAGAATGCCGCCGAGATCGATGCGGTGATCGCTCGTATCGCCGCGGCGGCTCCGGCGCGGGATCACGACGGTGATCCCGCGCACGGCTTACGCACCGATATCCGCGCGCTCGCGGAGCGTGGTGTCACGGCCGGCAGGCTTCCGGTCGCGATCGGCGGCGCAGGGCTCGGATACGCACAACTCGTCGATCTGCAGATCCTGCTCGCCCGCGCCGACCCCAACGTGACACAGAGCCTGCGCACGCATTTCATGATCGCCGATCGTGCGGCGCGCGCCGTGCTCTCCGGGCGGACCGATCCCGCCGCAGAAGAGATCGCGGCAGGCCGCATCTTTGCCGGGGCGACGACGGAAACCGGTGCGGGGCGCATCGGAGAAGTGGGCACGGCCCTCCGTACCGATCCCGACGGCACGCGGCGCATCACCGGGACGAAAAGCTATGCCACTGGCACCGGGTATGCCGACTGGATCTCGGTGCTCGTCGCAGACGCGGACGGCCGACATCTGGTCGCCACCGTCTCAGCGGAGGCGGACGGGGTGGCATTGCTCGATGACTGGGATGGTGTGGGGCAGCGTCTCACGACCTCGGGCACGGTGACCTTCACGGATGTCGCCGTCGATCCGGAACGCATCCGCGTCGGCGAAGGATCCGATACGGACCGGCTGGGCAATCTCGATGCGGTGCTGCAGTTGACGCATCTCGCCACACTTGCGGGCATCGCGCTGCGGGTGCGCGATGACGCCGTTGCATGGGTGCGCGGACGTCGCCGTACTTTCAGCCATGCCACGGGTGCCACTCCCGCTGACGATCCGCAGATCCAGGAGCGCATCGGCACGCTGGAGGGGATCGCGCAGAGCGTCGTCTCCTCGGTGCAGACCGCGGCGACGACCCTGGAGGCCGATCTCGCTCTCTCCGGTGAGCTGCAGACCCTTTACGGTCATCTCGCCGTCAACCGTGCTCAGCTCCTGGTTCCCTCGCTGACGCTGCAGGCCGCGCAGGGGCTGTTCGACATCGGCGGGGGTTCGCTCGTGAACGGGCAGCTGGCGCTCGACCGGCACTGGCGCAACGCGCGGACGCTCGCCAATCACAACCCCGTGCACCTCAAGGCGCGGGCGCTCGGAGAACGGGCAGTGAAGGATTCCCCTCTGCCGGAGATCTGGTACGTCGGGCAGGGGGCGGAGCCCCGATGAGCGGAGAACGGACCCTCATCCTCGGTGCCAACATCTACGACTACGGTACGGATGCCGGTTCCTGGCGCACGCCGGGCGAAGATCCCCGCCGCCCCTTCACCGCCGACTTCTGGCGAGATACCGCGCACGATGCGGAGCGCGCGGGCATGGACGCGATCTTCCTCGCGGACTCCCCGGGGCTCTCCGCCAACCCCGCGATTCGCCCGATGCGTCTCGTCGAGCCTCTGACGGCGCTCGCGACGGTCGCGGCAGAGACCGAACGCCTCGGTCTTATCTCCACCGTCTCGACGAGCGCGAACGACCCTGTGGAGCTCGCCCGCCGTCTGCTGCCCTTCTCCGCCTACAGCGGAGGACGATTCGGGTGGAACGTCGTGACCGGAGTCACCGGCCCCGCCGTCACCGACTTCGGCTACGCGCACACTCCGGGACGCGATGACCGCTACCTGCGGGCCGAGGAATTCCTCGACGCCTACACGGCCTTCCTCGCCGCCGTGCGCGAGGGCACAGATTACGTCCACGAGGGGCCGCTTTTCGCCGCAGCGATCCCCCGCAGAGAACTCGGCGTCGATCCGGCGATCGGCGCGCTCCTCCCCGATGTCGCCCCGGTCATCGTGCAGGCAGGCGGCTCGCCGCGCGGCAGGCAACTAGCGGCGCGCACCGCGGAGGTCGTCTTCGCCGCGGAGACTGTCCGGGAAACGGCCGCGCAGAACGCCGCGGAGCTCCGCACGCTGGCCGCGGGATTCGGCAGAACGGCTCCTCTCGTCCTCCCCGGGATCCACCTCATCGTCGGCTCCACCGAAGAAGAGGCGGAGCGTCGGTTCGCCCTCATCCACGAACGCGGGCCGGAGGGATATCTGCTGCAGAGGTTCTCGGCGATGTTCGGAATCGACAGTGCACGTCTGGACCTCGACGCCCCGGCGTCGGCGGAGTTGGCCCGGTTGTCGACCGATCCGGCCTCCTCCCCGGTCGGATTCCAGAAGGCGATCGCCGCATACGGAGCGCAGGGCGGGCTGACCATCCGTGCACTGCTGCGCTATTTCGCCGGGTTCGGACACCAGTTCTTCGTCGGCAGCCCGGAACGCCTCGTCGACATCATGACGGAGTGGGCGGATGCGGGGGCTGCCGATGGTTTCACGCTTCTCTTCGACTCCAATCCCTGGGGGCTTCGCGAGTTCGCCGAGCACGTCACGCCCGTGCTGCGGCGACGAGGGCTGCTCGCCGAGCGTCCCGCGGAACCGTTCGGCCGCTGGGTGAGGGGAGCACGACGATGACCGCTCATATTCTTCGTCTCAGCGACGACACACTCGCGCGTCTGGCCGGCACCGCCGCGGGCGATATCGACACCCGGCGCGCGCTGGGGGCGGAGCTCGATGCCATCGCCGATGTGCTCCTCCTCGGAGACGGACCGGGTGGCCCCGATCGCACGGTCGCGGCGGGCTTCCTCCTCGCACTAACCCGCCGCGTCGTGGTCGTCCCGATCATCGGTTCCGCTCAGCACCCCATCAACCTCGGCAGGGCGACGGCGGCCCTTTCCAGCCTGCACGGGCATCGCGGGGGGATCGCAAGCGACGACGCCGATGTCCTCGGTCTGCTCTCGCGTCTGTGGGAGACGTGGCCCTCGGACAGTCTCATCGGCGATATCGACGCGGGCGTGTACGTCGACGACTCTCGAATCCTCCGCATCGCCGATCCGCGGTACCCGACGATCGGCGGCCCGCTGACGGTTCCCGTCGATGTCACGGACAAACCCGTCACTATCCTGCTGACCGCCACGCACACGCTGCACGAGCCCGGCGTGGACCTCGCTCTCGATATCTCGACGCTCGCCCACTGGGCACCGGGGGCCGTTCGCCGTGACGCGCGCGCCGAAGCCGGATCGGCGCGCGCCGTGCTCGGTCTCGCCCCCTCGACCTCGATCGCCCACGGCACCCCCGCCTTCCACGGCGCGGGACGCCTCGATCAGGTGTAGTCGCTCCCGCCGCGTCTTCCGTCGACCCCACACCCGCGGAGGATTCCATAACCGACTTCGAGGTCCGCTTCGAGAATCCCGTGACCGGCATCCCTCGCCCGCATGCGGCTGCCGATGAGCGTGCCGAGATCGATGCGATCGCCGCGGACGACGGCGGCGCCGTGAGCATCTGGGCGTAGTCCTCGGAGCCGTGACCATTCTGCGGCACCGGCACCCCCGCATCGGTGCCGCAGAAACTCAGGTGTACAGCGAAAGCGGCGGATGCTCCCCCGTGAGGAAATGCGCCCCCACTTCGCGCTTCTTGTAGTCCACAGGGTCGTGCAGCGAGTGCGTACGGATGTTCCGCCAGTGCGCATCGAGACCGATCTTCGTCGCCGTCGAACTCGATCCGGTGGCTTCGAAGACACGGTTGGCGACATCGACGGCCGTATCGCTGGAGACGACCTTCAGCTGAGCGACACGGACGGCAATCGCCCAGCGGTCCTCTTCCGTGACGTCCGAACCCCGCGCGATGACCGCGTCGTACTCCTCGTTGACTCGGTCCGCGAGCGCTTCGACGGCGGCGACCCGGGACACGAGCTCGCCGTAGAGGCGCTGTACGAAGGGATCGTCGCGATATCGGTCCACGCCGCTGAGGAACCAGGAGTTCTGCCGCGCGTTGGTGAGTTCCCGTGCCTGCGCGAGTGCGCCCTGGGCGATCCCCAGATAGAGGTTGTCGAAGAGCAGCTGCACCGCAGGCGTCTGCAGGGCGGCGAACCAGTCGTCGGTCCCGAAGCCGAGCACGTGCGCAGCCTCCACCCGCACATCGTGGAACTGTACGGAGTTGCTCGCGGAGAGCCTTTGGCCGAGAAAGTCCCAGTCATCGAGGATCTCGACGCCCACGTGACCGGCGGGAAGAACGAGGAAGGCGAAGCGCCCCTCGTTCTCACCGGAGTCCACCGTCGCATTGACGAGGATGACGTCACCGACCGACGACCCCGTGGAGAAGCGCTTCACACCGCGGAGCACATAGCCATCGCCATCCGGGGTCAGGGTGAGAGAAGGATCGACGGGGTTGACGGAGTCGCCTCTCAGCCAGGTGCCCTCGATGCTGCGCCGGTACCAGTCGTCGCGCGTCTCCGGCGGGGCGATGAGCGCGATCACCGCGGCATTGGCGTAGTGATAGCCGAGAAGCTGAGCGATACCGGCGTCGACGCGCGCCAGCACCCGCACGACGAGCAGTGCGGAGGACCAGTGCCCTCCTCCTCCGCCGAGCTCCGCAGGGTCGAGCAGCGTGGTCAGCCCGGAACGCTGGAGCAGGGCGGCCTCCGTACGAGGAACAGCACCCCGGCGGTCCCGCGACAGAACATCGACGGCGAGTGCGTCCGCGACCTCCTGCGCGATGCGTTCCCAGCGTGCGTGTTCCTCGCGGGTGGCGACACCCGTCCACGGGCTGCGCGGCGCGCTCATCGGTTCTCCGCCTTCTCGGTGAGGGCGGGGTGCTCCTCGAGGAAGCGCTGGACAACGCCCAGGGCGCTGTCCAGGTCGGCGATGAGGTCGCCCACCGTCTCGATCCCCACGGACAGACGGACAAGCCCCTGCGAGATCCCCAGCCGCTCGCGCAGCTCCGGGGTGAACGAGAGGTGCGTCGTCGAAGCCGGATGCAGGATCATCGAGCGCGTATCGCCGATGTTCGTCATCCGGCTGAACACCCGCAGACTGTCGATGAAGACCTCCGCCGCCGCCCGTCCGCCGCGGAGCGTCGCGGCGAAGACCGATCCGGGCCGGCCGCCGAGGGTGCGCTCCGCGATCTCATGCTGCGGATGCTCCGGGAGTCCCGCGTAATCGACGCTCTCGATGGCGGGATGCGTGGCAAGCCACTGCGCGATGGTCCGGGCGTTCTCCACATGGCGCTCCATGCGCAGCGAAAGGGTCTCCACCCCCTGCTGGAGGAGGAAGGAGTGCAGCGGAGAGAGCGCGGGACCCAGGTCGTTGACTATGTCGCCGCGGAGGAAGTATTCGTAGGCCCTGCTCCCGTAGGTCTCCAGGAGGGAGGGGACGCCGGGGGCGGCGGGATCCGTGATCCCCGGATAGGCCCGCCCCGCGTGCGCCCAGTCGAAGTTCCCTCCGTCGACGACAACCCCGGAGACGGCGGCGCCGTGGCCGGTGAGGAACTTGGTTCCCGAGTGCACGACGACGTGCGCGCCCTGTTCGAGCGGGCGCACGAGGTAGGGGGTCCCGATGGTGTTGTCGACGATGAGCGGAAGTCCGTGGCGCGCGGCGATCCGGGCGATGGCGGCGATATCGATGACATCGTTCTTCGGATTCGGCACCGTCTCCGTGAAGATCGCCTTCGTGTCCGTGCCGATCGCGGCCTCCCACTCCTCCTCGTTCGCCGGATCCCAGACGTAGTCGACACCCACTCCGAAGCGGGCGAAGGAGCGCCCGAACAGCACGCGCGTGCCGCTGTAGATGCTCGCGGTGGAGACGAAGCGCTCCCCCGTCCCCGTGAGCGAGAGGATCGCGGCGCTGATCGCCGCCTGCCCGGAGGACACGACGATGGCGCCCGTTCCCCCTTCGAGGGACGCGACGCGGCGCTCGGCGACGGCGTTGGTCGGGTTCTGGTTGCGGGAGTAGAGCTGCCCGGGGTCGGCGCCGCTGAAGCGGTTCGTCGTCTCCTGGAAGTCGTCGAAACGGAACGCCGCACTGAGGTAGATGGGGGCGATGCGCGCGCCGAAGGCGGTGTCGTCGAATTCGCCGGCATGCACCTGCCGGGTGTCGAATCCGAATCCGTCCCAGTCGTATACGGGTTCTTCCACGTCGTGGGGAAGGGAGTCGGGAAGGTTCTGCTCGCTCATTGCTTCGACGGTAGACAGTGCGCGCCGCTCACGCCTCTTCGCCGTCACGAGAGGTCACAGAATCGGCGGTCGACGCGCCCACCCCGTAGCCTCTCGGGGTGTCGTCCATTCCGTCGCCCTCCGGTGCCTTTCCCGGCTCTCCGGATCGGTTCCTCCCTCTTTCGCGCGCCGCGGCCGATCGTTCGGCCCCCGCGGGTTCGGACACGCGTACCATGGTGGCCCTCTGGGACTTTCCCGCTCTGCCGCCCCAGATCGGAACCGCCGTGGAGCGCACCTGGCGGCTACGGATCGAGAATGATCCTGGAGCGTCCTCTCCCCTGGCTCTGCCCGGCTTCGCCGCGGCCTTCGCGCCGGCGCGATCCACGCAGCTTCTCCGTGCACTGGCCCACAGGACGAACCTCGTCCTCCCCGGGGCGCGCATCCTCGTCGTGGGCGATGGGCCGCTCGCCGACGCGCTCTCTACGACGCTGTCCCGCATGGGCAGCCGGATCGTGCGGGCGGTGAACGATCCCGTCACCCGGCTGCGCGCCGCCCTCGCGGGCGCCGAGACACACTCCTCCATCGCCGACGTGCGCATCGACGTCGACGAGGTCATCGCGACGGGGGAAGGACATCCGCCTCTCGACCCGCGGTCGGCGCACGGTGTCCTCCTCGATGCGAGTCCCGACGGGCGGGCGCTGCTCACCGTTCCGGGTTCCCCTGTGCGCCCGCATGTGCGCCGCGTCGACGGTGGCGCGACGCACATTGTGGACGCGCCCGCCGTCTTCCCTCCGCTCCTCGACGAGGCGACGGCCCTCGATCGGCACCTCGTCGATCTCTTCGTGGCGCTCTCCCTGCTCCGACGCGCGGATCCCACGGCAGCCGACACAGAGCTCGCCCGGCTGGTGCTCGCATGAGCGGCCGGATCGCCGACCCGCGGCTCTGGCCGGAGGGCGCGGAACGCATCGCCTGGGCGCGGAGTTTCATGCCCGCGTCTCGGGCGATCGCCGCGGAACTCACCGCATCCGGGCGCGTACGCGGCGTCCGGATCGCCATCTCCGACGTGCTCGAGCCGAAGACGGCGAACCTTGCTCTCCTGCTCGCCGAGGCCGGTGCCGACGTCGCCGTCTCCTGCGTGGGTCGCGACACCGACGACGCGGTGGCCGCCGCGCTCGTCCACGAAGGAATCCCCGTCTACGCGCGGAGAGGCGCAGACGACTCGGAGGATCGGGAAAATGTCCTCGCTCTCCTCGATCACCGCCCCGACGTCATCGTCGACGACGGCGCAGGCACGATCCGCATCGCCCACACCGAGCGCCCCGAGATTCTCGCCGACATGGCGGGGGCGACCGAGCAGACCACGAGCGGGGTGCGCCCCTTGCGAACGATGGAGAGCCTGGGAGAGTTGCGTCTGCCGGTCGTCGCGGCGAACGATGCACGCACCAAATCGCTGTTCGACAATGCGCACGGCACCGGTCAGTCCGTCGTGTTCGCCGTGGCGGATCTGCTGAGCGAGTCCTGGGCCGGCATCGACGTCGTCGTCGTGGGGTTCGGTCGTGTCGGCGGCGGCATCGCCCGCCATGCCGCCGCACTCGGCGCGCGCGTCACCGTCTCAGAAGTCGACCCCGTCTCCGCGCTGCAGGCCGTGTTCTCCGGCTACCGGGTGGAACCACTGGCGGAGGCCGCACGGCACACGCGCATCCTCCTCTCCGCCACGGGTATCGCGCACACCGTCACCGCGGAGCACCTGGGCCTCCTCCCCGAGGGGGCGGCCGTCGCCGTCGGCGGAGGCGCCTTCCAGGAGATCTCGCTGCAGAGCGCGATCGACGACGGTGCACAGGAAATCGCCCGCGACGGCGCCGTCTCCTTCCTCCGCCTGCGAAACGGGCGCACCGTCCGCGTCCTCGACGACGGTCATTGCATCAACGTCAGCGCGGCGGAGGGAAACCCCATCCAGGTGATGGATCTGTCGTTCGGCGTGCAACTGGCCGCGGTCGATCACCTGCTCCGCCACCGCGGATCGCTCGCCCCCGCCGTCCACAGCCTGCCGCGTGCCGCCGACGACCACGTCGCCGCCCTGGCACTGGCCGCGTTCGGGGGAGGAATCGATGAGGCCTCCGCCGCCCAACGCGCAGCACTCTCCTCCTGGCGTCCCCGCGACGTCGCTGCACCGCCGCTCTCTCAATCGAACCGGAAGTCATGAGCACCACCACCCTGCACCGGGCCCGCACGGTCCTCCCTGTCAGCGCTGACCCGATCTCCGACGGCGCGGTCCTCGTCCGCGACGGCCGCATCGTCGATATCGGATCGCACGATGCCGTCACCGCGCGTCTGGACGACGTAGACGTGCAGCGGATCGAGTGGGAGGGCACACTCGCCCCTGGCCTCGTCAACGCGCACACCCATCTGCAGTACACGGACATGGCCTCCGTGGGGCTCGGCTCCTATTCGAGTTTCGAGACCTGGGCGCTCGCCTTCGAGGAGTCGTACCGCCGGACGCACGACTGGGCGGAGTCCGCCGCCGACGGCGTGCGGCAGTCGATCGAGGCCGGCACGACCGCTGTCGCGGAGATCGTCACCGATGCAGAAGCCGGCTCCGCCGTGCACGATGCCGGTCTCCACGGCGTCGTGTTCTGGGAGGTCTTTGGCTGGAAGACCGCCGCATGGATGCTCGACGGCCCCCGGCGCGTCCTCGCCCAACTGCACGCGATCCCCACTCCCCCGACGAGCGGGCTGTCGCCGCACGCGATCTACTCCCTCGACACCGACGTCTTCCGCGAACTCCAGCGCCTGGCGATCGAACACGGCGTGCGCCTGCATATCCACGCGGCCGAATCGGCGTCCGAGGACGAGTTCGTCCGTTTCGGCACCGGAGCACTCGCCGAGCGTTGGCGCGGTCTCGGGCACGCGGATCTGCAGCTGCTCCGCGGCAGCGGTTCCGGTCTCGGTGTCGTGCCGTACCTCGATGAGGTGGGGGTGCTCACCCCCTACACGCACCTCGCACACGGGATCTACGTCGATGCCGACGACCGCGCCCTCCTGCGCGAGCGCGGCGTCTCTGTGGCGCTCTGCCCGCGTTCGAACGCCGTGATCGGTCTCGCTCCCCCGCCCATCGCCGATTACCTCCGGGAAGGGAACCCCATCGCCGTGGGCACCGACTCCCTCTCCTCTTCCCCCTCGCTGCGCGTGCTCGACGATGTCGCGGAGCTGTACCGGCTCGCCCGCGCGCAGGGTTATGCCGAGCCCGATGTGCATTCCCGGCTCCTGCATGCGGCGACGCAAGGCGGGGCTCGGGCACTGGGGCTCGCCGATGGCGCCACCCCGACGGGTAACCTCGCCGTCGGCGCGCGCGCCGACCTCGCGGTCTTCTCCGCGTCGGCGAGCACGCCCGCGGATGCGCTCGCGGAACTGGTGGAATCCCCGGCGGACGCGCTCGCGACCATCGTCGCAGGGCACACTCTGTGGACCGCGACGGAGGGGCACACGACGCGGAGGAACGATCATGGCTGATCCCCGGCCCCTTCTCTACGGCCTCTACGAGCAGGCCTGCGTGGGCAACGGCTCCGGCGCGGTGAGCCTGTGGACCCATCCCGCCGACAAACGGCTCGGCGCGACGAGCCTCAGGTACTGGCTCGACCTCGGACGCCGCGCAGAGGAGGCGGGACTCGATCTGTTCTTCTTCGGCGACGTCCTGGGCCTGTACGACACCTATCGGGGCTCCGCGGCGACGGCACTGCAGTGGGGAGTGGAACTTCCCACGCACGACCCGCTGCTGCACATCCCGGCGCTCGCCGCGGTCACGAAGCGGATCGCCTTCGGTGCGGCGGTGTCCACGACCTATGAGCATCCGTTCGCCCACGCGCGCCGGTTCAGCACCCTCGACCATCTCACGGGCGGCCGCATCGCGTGGAACATCGTCACCTCGTATCTTCCCGGTGCGGCCGCGAACTTCGGCCTGGACGTCCTTGCCCATGACCGGAGATACGACCGCGCCGATGAGTTCCTCGACGTCGTCTACGACCTCTGGGAGCGCAGCTGGGAGGATGGCTCCTTCGTCGGGAGCAAGGAACGGAGCCTGTTCGCCGACCCAGAACGGGTGCATCCGATCGACCATGCCGGGGAGCACTTTCGCGTCGCCGGTCCCCATCTCAGCATCCCCTCTCCACAGCGCACGCCCTATCTCATCCAGGCCGGATGGTCGCCGCGGGGCCGGGAGTTCGCCGCCCGACATGCCGAGCTCATATTCGTGGGGGACTCCGATCCCACAGCGATCAGGGAAGGCCTCGCCGGTATCCGGGCGCGCGCAGCGGAACTCGGGCGCGATCCGGAGCAGATCCGCGCCGTCGTCGGCATGAATCCCGTGCTCGCCCGGACGCGGATCGGCGTGCAGGAGAAGCTCGACGGCTATCAATCGCATTACAACGCCGACGCGCAGCTCGCCGCCTACGCGGGCTGGAGCGGCGTCGACTTCAGCCGCTACGCCGATGATGAGCCCCTCGCGAAGCAGGACACCACGCACGCGCAGACCCCGGCGACGAACACGGGGGCTCCGCCCCTCCTCGCGGGCGACGTCCGACGCCATTTCGCCTCGGTCACGGCCTTCGCGGATCCTCGCTACATCGGCACGCCGGACG
>JAATFJ010000058.1 GCA_015655255.1 Actinomycetales bacterium
AGATCTCCGGGTCGTCGGGATAGGTCGTACCGTAAAGCTCCTGGTATTCGGGGAGGAGTTCGTTGATGCCCGGGACCTCGGTGGTGAAGTCGCCCTTCGCGAGGAAGGAGAGCACGCCAGGCACCTCGAGGATGGGGGTGATGTCGTCGCAGTCCTGCGAGCCGAGGTTTCCCAGCGTGAGGATGGAGAAGTCGGTTCCCGTGTGACACGCGCCCTCCGCGCTCGCCATCTTGAGGGGCTGCTGCTCGTACATGAGCTTGCCGAGCACGTCGCCGCTCAGTGCGACGCCGCCGAAGCCGATGATGCCGATGACCGCGCCGATGCGCAGCGAGCGCAGCCAGACCTTGTGGTCGAGCCGGTCGCGGCCGACGATCTCCGGAGCCTCGCCGACGACGACGCGCCCCTTCTCGTCGACGGTGTCGATCCCATCGTGGCGACGGCGCCACAGGTGGTACCAGGAGACGCCGACGACGACGCCCGCTCCGACGGCGAGGGCGCCGAACATCGCGTGCGTGAATGCCGCGAGCGCGGTGTTGTTGGTGAGGACGGCGACGATGTCGTTGAGGACGACCTTGCCGTCGACGACCTCGTACCCCACGGGATGCTGCATCCAGGAGTTCGCGACGATGATGAAGAAGGCGGAGAGGATGCTCGCGACGACGGCACTGATGAGCGAGAGGAGGTGGATCTTGGGGTTCAGCTTCTTCCAGCCGAAGATCCACATGCCCAGGTAGATGGACTCGAAGAAGAAGGCGAGCAGTCCCTCCATCGCGAGGGGCGCGCCGAAGACGTCACCGACGAAACGCGCGTACTCGCTCCAGGCGAGTCCGAACTGGAACTCCTGGACGAGGCCCGTGGCGACGCCCATGATGAAGTTGATGAGGAAGATCTTGCCCCAGAACTTCGTCATGCGCAGGTAGAGGGGCTTGCCCGTGCGGAGCCAGAGCGTCTGCATGAGGATGAGGATCGGTCCGAGCCCGATGGTGAGCGGCACCATCCAGTAGTGGTAGACGGTGACGATCCCGAACTGCCAGCGCGCGATCAACAGCGGATCGATGTCCACGCCTATCCTTCTTCCCGTGAAAAATAACTTCTACGCAGTGTAGAAGCTTTTCTACGCTATGTCGAACTAGTTCGCGATGCGGTAGAATTTCCGCATGGCCCCTCTGACGACTCATCTCGGCGAGCTGGAGCGCGCCGTCATGGATCAGCTCTGGGACGCCGACGAACCCCGCACGGCCTACGAGTTGCGCGATGCACTGCCGGAGCGATCTCTCGCCGTGACGACGATGCTCACGGTCCTCGGTCGTCTGGAGCGCAAGGGCTTCGTCGAGGTGGAGCGCGGCTCGCGGCCGCATCACTACCGCCCCGTCGGAGCGCGCGCCGATTACATGGCGGAACTCATGCACGAGGTGCTGGGCACAGGAGCCGACCACAGCGCTGTGCTGGAACGCTTCGTAGGGATGGTGACCGCCGCAGACGCGGAGACGCTGCGGCATCTGCTCTCCTCCGGAACCGCGTGACCTTCTACGCCGTTGCGCTCGCAGCTCTCGCGGTGATCCTCGCGTGGCCCGTGCCGATCCTGCTCTCTCGCATGCAGTGGCCCTCGCGCGCGCCGGGGACGACGCTCATCCTTTGGCAGGCGATCGCCATCGCCGGAGGCCTGTCGATGGTGGGCGCGCCACTGTGCCTGGGGCTCGCCCCCTTCGGTGGTTCCCTCCCGGAGGCGCTGTGGAACGGCACCATGGCCGGGCTTTCCGCCACCCCGGTGAGTCTGCCGATCATCTCGTTCTTCTCGCTCATCCTCGCCGCGCTCTTCGCCGGATACCTGCTCGCCCATCTCGCGAGCACCGTGCTGCGCGTCATCGCCCAGCGCAAGCACCACCGCGAGCTGCTGCAGCTGCTCTCCTCCCCCCATCCCACCCGCGAGCACACCCGCGTGCTCGACGACCCGCGCCATGTCGCCTATTGCCTCCCCTCGGCGGCGGGGAGTCTCACCGTGCTCTCCCAAGGGCTCCTCGACGATCTCTCTCCGTCCACCCTGTCGGCGGTCATGGCCCACGAAGAGGCGCACCTCCGGCAACGCCACGACATCGTGCTCGTCGCATTCCGCGCCTGGCATCAGGCATTGCCTTGGTTCCCCGTCGCGGCGCTCGCGGAACGTCAGGTCGCCGTGCTCGTGGAGATGCTCGCCGACGACCAGGCGCGGCGCGTGACCGACGATCAGACGGTGGCGACCTCCATCGTCGCCGTCGCCGAGCGCGGGCACCTCACCGGCGAGCCCGTGCGCGAGCAGACGGTGGTGCGCGCCTTCGTCGCGGAAGTGGGGACGGAGGAAGCGACGGACGCAGGGCCACTGCACCAACGGGTGCTCCGCCTGCTCGCTCCACGCCAGGCGTTCGGAAAGCGGCACCACGGCCAGGATGCGGATCGGCTCGCCGTCGGCCCAGGCCACGGATTCCTGCACGATCGACGACGGG
>JAATFJ010000091.1 GCA_015655255.1 Actinomycetales bacterium
CGAAGACGGAGTTGAGGAACGCGGCGACGAATGCCGCGGCCGCGGCGATCGGAAGGGCGAGCGGGAGCCCGACGAGGAACAGCACGACGCCGATCAGGGTGATCACGAAGCCGACGCCCTGCGCGAAGGTCGGGGGAGTGGCGTCCTCGAGCTCCGCGGGGGGCGCAAGTCGTGGCCGCACCAGCTTCTTGAAGAGCAGACCGTACGGGTGGCGCTGGATGCCGGCGAACGCGCCCCAGGCGAAGACGAGCGTGATCACGGCGAAGACGATGAACGCAGCCGTCCACAGTCCGCTGAGGCTGAGGGCGATGACGACGAGCAGGAGCACCGCCGTGATGCCTGCGCCGAATCGTGGGCCGCGTGGGTCGATGGACTTGCGCTCTGCCATGGGATGCTCCTGGTTCAGGCTGCGAGGATCGTGTCGAGGGCCGCGCGCACGTCTGCCGGGCGCGGGGCCCCTCCGATGCGCGCGCGGATGGTTCCGTACGCGTCGAGGATGAGAGTGGTCGGCGTCTGCAGCACGTTGAACCGTGCCGCGATGTCGGGCCGATGGGTGAGGTCGAGGTCGACGTGGGTCACGCCGTCCGTCGTCTCCGCGATCTGGCTGAGAACTCGGCGGGTCGGCACGCACGGCGCGCAGACCTCTGTCGAGAACTGGAGCAGGGTCGCCTTGCCGCCGATGGCAACCTCCGGGAGATCGACGACATCGCCGTCCACAGCCCGGACCCGTCCGGTGCGAGCGCGCCACAGGAGACCGAGCGCGGTGCTCAACGCGATGAGGGCGACGATCACCCCTGCAACGATTACCGGGTTCATGTGCTCACAATATTGGCGGGGTTGGCGTCGTTGCGGAGTGTGACCGACTATTACGTCGGTGGGCGCCGCTATCGTGAGAGCCGTGCCTGACGCGACCTCTCCGATCACTTTCCGTTCCGATGTCACCGTCGAGTTGGTGCGCTCAAGCGCATCAGACTCCGACGTGCTCTTCGCTGCCCGCGTTTCGACGCAGGGGGAGCAGACGCTCGAGTCCGCGCAGGACGAGTCCCTCGATGCCTCCCGCAGCCGCGGCCTCATCAATTACCTGATGCGCGACAGGCACGGCTCACCGTTCGAGCACAACTCGATGACCTTCTACGTGCAGGCTCCGATCTTCGTCTTCCGTGAGTTCATGCGTCACCGAATCGCCTCGTACAACGAGGAGAGCGGCCGCTACCGCGAGCTCAACCCCGTCTTCTACGTGCCTGGACCCGAGCGCAATCTCGTGCAGGTCGGCAAGGCGGGCGCGTATGACTTCCTGCCGGGGTCGCCGGAGTAGCACGCGCTGGTCGATTCCGAGGTGAAGGCCGTCTGCGAACAGGCATTCGCCTCGTATCAGCGGATGTTGGATGCCGGGGTCGCCCGCGAGGTCGCCCGCATCGTGCTTCCGCTCACCATCTATTCGTCGATGTACGTGACCATGAACGCGCGAGCCCTCATGAACTTCCTCTCCCTCCGCACCAAGCGTGAGGGCACCCACTTCCCGTCATTCCCCCAGCGCGAGATCGAGATGGTCGCGGAGAAGATGGAAGACTTCTGGCAGCAGCTCATGCCTCTCACCTTCGACGCCTTCAACGCCAACGGTCGCGTCGCCCCGTAGCCGGCCTGTCTGCTCCGCCCTGTCCCACATCTCGACGTCTCCACTATCGCAAAGTCGGTAGTTCGCGTGACACGCCGTGCGAATGGCTCCCGGCATGGGCGTGTCGTCATTACGTACCGACTTTGCGGAGCACTCCTCCACAGGACCGGGAGACCGCGCACGTTTCACGGGTTGTCCGTGACCTCCGGATGGCTCGGGGGTTCGTGCAAAAGTTCGCGGATGAGTCTTGTCAGCGCCATCCAGTCGGTCGGGGGAATCGCCTCTGTTCGTCAGCTCGAGCTCCGCGGGTACAGCGCCTACTACGTCCGCGGAGCGTTCAGGCGATACGGGATCATTCGTGTTCGTCGTGGCTGGTATGCCACCGATGACGTCGACGAACGGCTGGTGCGGGCGGCTCGCGTGGGCGGATCGCTGACGTGTGTCTCTGCCTGCGCCTATTACGGTGGGTGGCTGCCCCCATCCGCCCGACTGCATGTCGCGGTGCCCGGCGGATCCCGCCATCTCAAGCATCCGCGCACTGGCAGCCCCATCATTGGCACTGACGCGGATGTGGTCGTGCACTGGAACGGTGCGGCGGGCCCGGACTCGTCGTTCACCCCTGGCGTTCTTCCCGCGCGAGAGGCATTCGTCGAAGTCCTGCGTTGTCAGTCGACCGAATTCGCGTTTGCTGTTGCGGAATCCTTGATGGCCAACCGGATCCTGGGCGCAGAAGACCTGGCATGGCTGGCTCTCGCCGCACCGATCGCTCTGCCGCTCCTCAAGCTCGTTCGTTGCGATGCCGGGGCGGGATCGGAGTCGCTCTTCAGATTCCGGATGGCGCTCCTGGGCATTCGAATGCGATCTCAGGTCGACATCCCCGGCGTCGGGAGAGTCGACTTCCTCATCGGTGACCGGCTGATCATCGAGATCGACAGCCGTGAGCACCACAGCGGTGCCGAGAATCGTCTTCGCGACCTGGACCGAGACAGCGTCGCGTTCGCGCTCGGATACCTGCCCCTCCGATTCGATTACTCGCAGATCATGACGGACTGGGATGCCGTGGCATCCACCGTCTGCGCCATCATCGAGCGGCGCGAGCACCTTGCCCGGTGAGCGCCAGCGCTCGCAAAGTCGGAACTTTCGCCTGACGCGCGGCTATCCCGTACGCGGATCGCCTGCGCTGCGGCTACGTTCCGACTTTGCGAGGGAAGCCGCGACGTGAGAGCGCAACCGATAGCCTGTAGTTCGTGTCCACGCAGAACAATCCCTTCGGTCAGGTGCTCGTCGCACTCGTGACGCCGTTCACTCCAGACGGCGAAGTCGACTGGGCCGGCGTCGAGAAGCACATCGACGACGTCATCACGGCGGGGGCCGACGGCATCGTCGTCACCGGCACGACGGGCGAGACGAGCACGCTCACCGACCCGGAGAAGCTGAAGCTCGTCGAGGTCGGGA
>JAATFJ010000248.1 GCA_015655255.1 Actinomycetales bacterium
CAGTACTTCGGCCCCGCCGCGATCGTCAACGCGCACCGCTTCATCTTCGACTCCCGCGACGACAACGCCGCTGTCCGCCTCGACATCCTCAACGACAAGGAGGGCGTGTGGCGGTGCCGCACAACCTTCAACTGCACCGAGGCCTGCCCCCGCGGCATCGAGGTCACGAAGGCCATTGCCGAGGTGAAACAGGCCGTGCTCCGCGGGCGGCCGTAGGGCGCCCCGGGACGTCGGTCCCGCGACGCCGGTCCCGCGCGACGCCGTATCAGGCATTCACGCCGCATCAGGCAGTTCTCCCCAAAATCCGCCTGATTCCGCGTGATCGCCTGATTCCGAACGGTGCTTTGCGGTCGGCATCTCCTCGCGCGGGTCCATGCCAGGCGCGCAGCATGAGCGACTGCGGCCGAACACAGCGGCCGCCCGCACGGTGAGGATGTGTCCGCGCGTTCCGTGATCTCCTTCGAGAGCCCTCTGGTGACGACGCTCCTCGGTGCGCTTCTCGGTCTCTGCCTTCCGTCTCTCGTGCTGTTGATCCGGTGGGGGCAGATCATCCTGGTCACTCTGTCCGGCATGGACATGGTGTGTACTTCGGGGTTCCGGTGCACGGTGGCGTTCGTCTACGCGAGCGTCTTCCGCTACGGATCGCTCACGGTCATCGTGATCGCCAAACTCGTGCTCGTCATCGCAACCGTGCAGTCCGTGCGGCGGCGGGTCGCTCTGGAGACGTCCTCCGTCGCGCTCGTGACCAGGTCTGCTCTCGCCCTGAACATCGTGCTCGAGCTCGCACACTCCTTCCTGGTCGACGCCGCTCGTTCGTCCACGTAGTCCGCGCCGCCGGCGAGACCGCCTGCGGCGACAGAGCGCCGTGATGTGGAAAACAACATCAGAGCGTCCGCGACGATCGAACGGGTATCGCACGCCCAGCCGACCGCGGCGCCGGTAGGGTGAGGACGTGTCCGAGCGACCCCTGATCCGTGAGCGCTTCGAAGCGCCTATCGAGCGCGCCACGGCGCTGAAGGATCGCACGCTCGCCGCGTTCCCCGTGCGCGTGTGGCGCAACTTCTCCCTGCACAACGGGTTCCTGCTCTCGGCGGGCATGAGCTACTCCGTCCTCTTCGCCCTCTTCGCGCTCATCTACATCGCCTTCGCGGGCGCCGGACTCTGGTTGGGCGCGAGCGATGCGGCAATCGACGCGCTCATCTCCGTGATGAACACCTATATCCCCAACATCATCGGCGACGCGGGGCTTACCGACCGCGACGGCGTCGTCTCCATCGCGCAGGATGCGACGGGCGTGCTCGGCATCACAGGCGCCATCGCCGTCGCCGCGGGAATCTGGACGGCCATCGGCGCGGTGACGTTCACCCGCCGCGCCGTGCGCGACATCTTCGGGCTCCCCTTCGACGTGCGCCGGTACTGGGTCCTCAAGGGACGGGATGCCTTCGGTGCCCTCATCTTCGGCGGTGCGATGCTGCTGGGCGCCTTGCTGAGCTGGATCGGCGTATGGGCACTGGAGCGGCTCTACGACTGGTTCGACTGGACGACGCGCTCCGCCCTGTTCACCCTCTCAGCCCGCGGGCTCTCCCTCCTCGCCGCGCTGCTGCTCGATGTGGGGGCGCTCGCGCTCCTCGTCCGCTTCCTCACCGGGACGATGATCCGCTGGCGCAGCATCTGGCCCGGAGCGATCCTCGGCGGCAGTGCGATGGTCGTGCTGCAGCTGAGCGCCGGACTGCTGCTCAGCCATGCGCCGTCGAACCCACTGCTCGCCTCGTTCGCCGTCATCGTGGGGCTCCTGCTGTGGTGCCGATGGATGGCCATCGTCGTTCTCCTCGCCTCCTCCTGGATCGCGGTGGCGGCCGAGGACCACCATCAGCCGGTGACCGATGCGACCGCCGTCAATGTCGCAGGCTCCGCCTAGGCTGGGAGCATGCCTCAGCTCCGCATCGCATCGGTCAACGTCAACGGCGTCCGCGCCGCCATGCGCAAGGGAATGGCGGGATGGCTCGCTACCGCCGCGCCCGATATCGTCACGCTTCAGGAGGTACGGGCGCAGGATGAGCACCTCGCGGAGTTCTTCCCCGACTGGAACGTCGTGCACGATCCAGCGACGGCGAAGGGCCGGGCGGGCGTCGCGATCCTCAGCCGCACCCCGGCGACGGCGGCCCGCACCGTCTTCGGTGCGGATGACTTCGACTCCGCGGGGCGCTGGCTCGAGGGCGATTTCCTCCTCGGCGACCTCCCCTTCACCGTCGTAAGCGCCTACGTGCACACCGGCGAGGTCGACACCCCCAAACAGGATGAGAAGTGGAAGTACCTCGATGCGTTCACGAAGCGCCTCGGGGAACTCAATTCCGCGGGGGCTCTCGCCCTCGTCACGGGCGACCTCAACGTCGGCCACCGGGAGCTGGACATCAAGAACTGGCGCGGCAACCGCAAGAACGCCGGGTTCCTCCCCCGCGAACGCGCCTACTTCGATCGCTTCTTCGGCGAGGCCGGTGCGACAGTCACGGGCGTCGACGGGACGACGGGGCCCGGCCTCAGCTGGATCGACGTGGGGCGCCGCTTCCACGGCGAGATCGACGGCCCCTACACGTGGTGGTCGCAGCGCGGGCAGGCCTTCGACAACGACACGGGCTGGCGCATCGACTACCACATGGCCACCCCCGCCCTCGCCGAACGGGTCGTCGACTACCGCGTCGACCGCGCCGCGTCCTACGCGGAGCGCTGGAGCGACCACGCGCCGGTCGTCGTCGACTACTCGTACTGAGCCCGCCACAGCCGGTCCTAGGATTGAGGGGTGACCACGAAACCTCGCCTCTACTCCGGAATGCAACCGTCGGCCGACTCCCTCCAGATCGGCAACTACATCGGCGCGCTCCTGCAGTGGCGTGATCTCCAGGGAAGCTACGAGGCGTTCTTCTCCGTCGTCGATCTGCACGCCCTCACGGTTCCGCAGGATCCGGCCGAGCTGCGCACGAAGACCCGGCGCACCGCCGCGCAGTACATCGCCGCGGGCATCGAGCCGTCCCGCTCCACCCTCTACGTGCAGTCGCATGTGCGGGCGCACGCCGAGCTCGCCTGGATCCTCAGCACCATCACCGGCTTCGGCGAGGCCAGCCGGATGACGCAGTTCAAGGACAAGTCCGCACGCTTCGGCGCCGACGCGACCTCGGTGGGCCTGTTCACCTATCCCGTGCTCATGGCCGCGGACATCCTGCTCTACCAGACCGACGTCGTCCCCGTCGGCGACGACCAGAAGCAGCATGTGGAGCTGACGCGCGACCTCGCAGAACGGTTAAACTCGCGCTTCGGGGAGACGTTCGCCGTTCCGGTGCCGATCATCCAGAAGGACACCGCGCGCATCTTCGATCTGCAGAACCCCACCGCGAAGATGTCGAAGTCCGCCGAGAGCGACGCCGGCGTGCTGTGGCTCCTCGATGAGCCATCGAAGACCGCCAAGAAGGTCATGCGTGCCGTGACCGACAACGAGGGATCGGTCCACTTCGACCGCGAGAAGAAGCCCGGCGTCTCCAACCTCCTCACGATCTACGCGGCGCTCACCGGACGCCAGGTGGCATCGATCGAGGACGAGTACGCAGGCCGCGGCTACGGCGACTTCAAGAAGGGGCTCGCCGACGTCATCGTCGCCGAGTTCGAACCCGTCCGTACGCGCGCGCTGGAACTCCTCGATGACACCGCAGAGCTCGACCGCATCCTCGCCGAGAACGCGGAGAAGGCCGATGCGACCGCCGACGCGACCCTCGCCCAGGTCTACGACCGCATCGGATTGCTCCGACGCCTGTAGCGGCGATCTTCTAGGATGGGGGCGTGACCGATCAGCAGTTTCCTCCACCGCCCCCTCCCGCTGGATTCCCGAGCCCCGCTTCCCCCGATGCAACTCCCGCGTCGGCGGACCCGCTGACCGGCCCCGCTGACACTTCGTCGCCGTCGGCGTCGGCCGCGGAGAACGTCCCGGCACCCGCTACGGCCGAGCCGGTCGTTCCTGCCTCCGCCTCGGCCGTTCCCCACGCCGCAGTGCCCCCGGTCCCCGAGAATGCGGCTCCGGCCGCCCCGGTCCCCCCGGTTGCCGCCGCAGTGCCCCCGGTCCCCGAGACACAGGGAACGATCGCGCAGCCTCCCACGGAGGCCTACACCTTCCCCGAGGCCGTCTTCCCGCCGCCCGCCGCACCCGCGGCGCCGGAGATCCCCGCCGCACCGGAGGCCCCCTTCCCCGCTTCCGCCGCGGCGCCGGTCGGCTCCTCAGAGGCACCGGTTCCGGCGTACGGAGCCCCCGCCGAGGTGCCCGTCTACAGCGCGCCGGGGCCCACGTACGGCACCCCGGCGCCCGCCTATGGCGCCCCCGACTACGCCGCCGCAGGCAGCTACCCGACCCCTCCGGGTGCATACGATGCGCCTGTCGGCGGTTATCCCGCCGCGGCAGGCGGCTACGCACCGGCCGCCCCCGCGAAGAGGTCGCCGCTCATCGGCGTCATCGCTCTCCTCAGCGCACTCGTCGCCGCTATTGTCACGCCCATCATCGCGGGCATCGCGACCTTCCAGATCGGCGTCTCGGTTCCGGACATCGCCTACTACCTCGAAGAGGTGGAGTATTCGGGCCTCGGCTTCCTCGCCCCGGTCCGCGGCCAGGTCCTCGCGGCGGAGATCGCCTTCTGGGTCGGCACGGTCCTCGGCATCCTAGCGATCGTCCTCGGCATCGTCGCCATCGTCAAGCGCGCCGGACGCGGACTCGGGATCACCGCGCTCATCGTCGCCGTGATCGCGCCGATTATCTACTTCACGGTGCTCGGCATCGCCCTCGGCATCGGCGTCGCCTCGGCGACCCCCGGGTACTGAGCCGCAACACGCACAGGAGGGTGGGACGATAAGACGCCCCACCCTCCTTTTCTGTGCACGCCCGCGTCAGCGCGGCGCGTGATGCTTCTGCTGCGCGGCGACGAGCCCGTCGCCGACGAGCATCTCCACCGCGTCCGCCGCGTCAGCGACGAGGATCGGCAGCGTCTCTCGTTCTTTCGCACCGAAGGAGGACAGCACCCAGTCAGCAGGGTCCTGCCGCCCCGGCGGCCGACCGATCCCCACGCGCACGCGCGGGAACTCCGGAGTCCCCAGCGCACGCGCCACATCGCGGACCCCGTTATGCCCGCCATGCCCGCCGCCGACCTTGAGCTTGATGCTGTCGAAGGGGATGTCGAGTTCGTCGTGCACGACGACGACCCGCTCGGGCGGCACCGAGTAGAAGCGGCTCAGCGCCGCGACCGGCATGCCCGAGACGTTCATGAACGAGTTCGGCTTGGCGAGCACGAGCTTCGCCGCCCCCGGCCGCAACCAGGTCTCCACGACCCGAGCGCCGCTCTTGTGCTCGCGGAAGCTCTCCCCCCGGGTGTCGGCGAGTTCATCCACGACGAGCTGACCGATGTTGTGCCGGGTGCTCGCGTAACGGAGGCCGGGATTACCCAGCCCCACGATGAGCCAGGTGTCCGCCATCGTCGTCCTCTCACACCGCCTCGGAATACGACGGAGGGGACGCGAACTCGCCGCGCCCCCTCCGTCCGATCAGGCTCACTCCGCGGGCGCTGCCTCTGTGGCGCCATCGCCCTCGGCGGAACTGTCCTCGTCCTCGGCCGCGGCGGGCACGGAGACGGCGACGATGAGCAGCTCGGGGTCGGCGAGCAGCGTCGCCCCCTGCGGGAGCGCGACGTCGGCGGCCGTGATGTGCGCACCGTCTTCGAGCCCCTCGACGGAGATCTCGACATGCTCGGGGATGTGCGTGGCCTCGACCTCGATGGTGAGCGAGGTCGCATCGAGGTTCGCGATGGTTCCGGACGCGGACTCACCGGAGACGAGGATCGGGACGTCGACCTGGATCTTCTCGCCCTTCTTCACGACGAGGAGGTCGATGTGCTCGATGATCTGGCGCACCGGGTCCTTCTGCACATCCTTGACGAGCGCGAGCTGGGCGGTGCCCTGGATGTCGAGCTCGAGGAGCGCGTTGGCGCGCCGGATGATGAGGGACACCTGGTGACCCGGCAGCGCGATGTGCACGGGGTCGGTGCCGTGGCCGTAGAGGACGGCCGGAATCTTGCCGGCTGCGCGCAGGCGGCGAGCGAATCCCTTACCGAAGTTCTCGCGAAGCTCGGCGTGGACCTGGGTGTCGTCAGACATGAGGTTCTCCTTCTGGCACGCGGCGAACGCCTCGCCGTGTGGTGGTCTTCTGTATCGGCTTCTCGAACGCGGACACGAGAAGAAAGCCGCGAGGCCCGCTTCGCCGCGTCGATCACGGATGCCCGCGCACGCACGAAAACATCCCTCGCCGAGGAACTCCCTCCATGGTAGCGGATGAGAGCGCTAGGCTGGAAACAACGTCCTGTCCCGCAGAATCCGGAGCACCCGCATGTTCGATGACGTCTTCTTCACCCACGCCGTTCTCTGGTTCTTCGTCGTGGTGTCCGCAGTCGCCACCGTCGGCCTGATCGCTGCCCTGTTCTCGATGGGGCGTGCAGGAAACCGCAAGGACTGAGTCGTCTGCGGCCATACCGCACGCCCGGATCCGAGTAATCTGAAACCCGCTCGGCGGACCCGCTGGGACCACGAGCATCCCCGCTTATGGAAGGTGCACCAATGTCCTCTGCCGGCACGGCAAACATCGGAGTCGTCGGACTCGCCGTCATGGGTTCGAACCTGGCCCGCAACCTCGCCAGCCGCGAGGGCAACACCGTCGCGATCTTCAACCGCAGCTACGAGAAGACGCAGACACTTCTCGACGAGCACCCCGAGGCGGGCTTCGTCCCCGCCTCGACCTATGCGGAGTTCGCGGCGAGTCTGCAGAAGCCACGCACGGCGATCATCATGGTCAAGGCCGGCGCAGGCACGGACGCCGTGATCCAGGCGCTCACCGAGGTCTTCGAGCCGGGCGACATCATCGTCGACGGCGGCAACGCG
>JAATFJ010000323.1 GCA_015655255.1 Actinomycetales bacterium
GCCCAGTTGTCCTTCTGGTTGATGATCGTGTCGATCGCGATGGCCGTCTTACCGGTCTGGCGATCGCCGATGATGAGCTGGCGCTGTCCGCGCCCGACGGGGATCATGGCGTCGATGGCCTTGATACCCGTCTGCATGGGCTCGTGCACGCTCTTACGCTGCATGACGCCGGGCGCCTGCAGCTCGAGCTCACGCCGCCCCTCGGTCTCGATCGCGCCCAGACCGTCGATCGGGTTGCCCAGCGGGTCGACGACACGACCGAGGTAGCCATCACCAACAGAGACGGAGAGGACCTCGCCCGTGCGAGTGACCTTGCCACCCGCCTCGACACCGGAGAAGTCTCCAAGAACGACGACACCGATCTGATGCTCGTCAAGGTTGAGCGCGAGACCCTGCGTGCCATTCTCGAACTTGATGAGTTCGTTCGCCATGACGCCGGGCAGTCCCTCGACGTGCGCGATGCCGTCCGCGGCGTCGATGACGGTGCCGACCTCTGTCGCCGCGGCACCCGTGGGCTCGTACGCAGCGGCGAAGTCCTTCAGCGCGTCACGGATGACGTCGGGGCTGATCGATAGTTCTGCCATTGTCTTCCCTTTGTATGTGAGAGATTCTGCGCGGTCCCCCGCGCGAAGTCCTGTTAGCCCGCGAGACGCTGCCGGAGATCGGCGAGTCGTGCGGAGATGCTGCCGTCGATGACGTCGTCGGCGATCTGCACGCGCAGCCCCCCGACGACCTGGGGGTCGATGACCTCGTTGATCGAGACATTCCCGCCGTAGCGGCGCGAGAGCGTGTCCGCAAGGCGCGTGCGCTGGTGATCGGAGAGCGGCTTCGCCGTGTGCACGGTCGCCACGATACGCCCCCGCTGCTCCGAGACGATGGTCATCGCCCTGGTCAGCAGCTGCCGGATGCGGCGGCCGCGCGGATCGCGGACGAGCGAGGTCGCGATAAGCGTGGTCGCGACGTCCGCCGTACCTCCGAGAAGCGTGCTCACGAGCGCAGCGCGCGCGTCTGCGCTACCCAGCCTGCTGCCGAGCGCCAACTCCAGTTCGGGGTTATCGGCGACGACACGAAGGAAGGAAAACAGCTCCCCCTCTATATCGGTGTCCGGGCTCGCGAGCGCAACCGTGCGAACGCCGAGCTCTTCGATGCCATCGACGAGGTCGGCGGCATCAGACCAGCGCTGAGCGACCACGGTGCGCAGGAGCTCGCGGGTGAACGGCGTGGCACCAGAGAAGATCGTGTCGACGGCCTTCTCCTTGGTGCCCGCAGGTGCGGAGTGATCGGCGAGCGCGCCGCTCAGCTGCGTGGACTGGCCGATGAGACCGGCGGCGACGAACAGCTCGCCGGCCGCGTCCAGGCTCGGTCCCTTCGCCACGGCGAGGGCTTGCGTCGACGTCGCGAGTGCGTGAGTGGTCGCGCTGCCCATTACTGGGCCGCCTTCTCAGAGGCCTCGAGGTCTGCGAGGAAGCGATCCACCACGGCGGTGGCGCGAGTGTCCTCGGAGAGGGACTCTCCGACGACTCCTCCGGCGAGGTCGAGCGCGAGCGTGCCCACCTCGGAACGGAGAGAGACGAGTGCCGACTGGCGCTCCGCCTCGATCTGCGCCTGCGCGGTTGCGGCGATACGCGCGGCCTCAACCGTGGCGTTCTCCTTCGACTCGGCGAGGATCTTCTTTCCGTCCTCGCGGGCGGCCTCGCGGATGTTCCCGGCCTCGGTGCGGGCCTCGGCGAGCTGGCGGGTGTACTCCTCCAGTGCGGCCTCGGCCTCCTTCTGTGCCTCGTCGGCCTTGGCGATATTGCCCTCGATGGCCGCGGAGCGCTCGTCAAGGATCTTGACGAACTTCGGCAGCGCGACCTTCCAGACCACGACGAGAATGACGATGAACCACAGCGCCGACCAGATGATGTCGTACCACTCGGGGAGGATGGGGTTCTTCGACTCCGTCTCCGCCGCGAGGTTCGTGACAAGAGCGTTCAGCATCCTGTCTCCTTCTGAAATCGAGGCGGCTTAAGAGAACGGGATGAATCCGACGGCGATGCCGACGAATGCGAGCGCCTCGGTGAAGGCGATACCGATCCACATGAGGACCTGCAGGCGGCCGGCCAGCTCAGGCTGACGGGCAACACCCTCGATGGTCTTGCCGACCACGATACCCACGCCGATGGCGGGGCCGATCGCTGCGAGGCCGTAGCCGACCGTCGCGATGTGTCCGTTGATCTCGGCGAGAACCGTAGTTGCGTCCACGGGATTTGTTTCCTTTCGGTTGTGGGCCTGCCCCGTCGGGGCGGGTCCGCTTAGTGCTCTTCTGCGACCGCGAGCTGGATGTAGACCGCGGTGAGAACGGTGAAGACGTAGGCCTGCAGAACGGCGACGAGGACCTCGAAGAGGGTGAAGGCGCCGCCGAAGGCGAGCGTGCCGACCCCGAGAACGGCCCAGCCGCCCCCCGCCGTGAAGAAGAAGAACCAGGTGGCCGAGAAGCACAGCACGAGAAGCATGTGCCCGACGATCATGTTCATGAGCAGACGCAGCATGAGCGTCACGGGTCGCAGGATGAAGGTCGAGACGAGCTCGATGACCGCGACGATGGGGAGCGCGAAGCCGGGGACACCCTTGGGGAAGAGTGAGTTCTTGAAGAACTTCAGGCCGTGCCGCCGGATGCCCGCGTAGATGAATGCCACATAGCTGATGACCGCGAGGATGAACGGGACGGCGGCGACGCTGGACCCGGCAATGTTGAGGAGGGGGATGATTCCGGTGATGTTGAAGAACAGCACCATGAAGAAGATGGTGGTGAGGAGCGGCAGGAAGCGGTCGCCGTCCTTGCGCCCGAGCAGGTTGTGTGCGATGCCGCCCCGGACGAAGTCGAGCCCCATCTCCACGACGCTCTGGAAACGGCCAGGGACAACCGTCATACGACGTGTACCGAGTACGAGGATCAGGACGATCGCAATGACCGAGACGAGCTGAACGAGGGTGATCCGATGGACCGGGATGTTGAAAATCGTAAAGAGCGTCTCAGGGAAGAAGTCATCGAGCGAGGGTCCATGGAACCCGCTATCGTCGGCGCTCAGTCGGGGTATCAAAGTCGCAGCGAGATTCAACAGCGCGGGCTCCAGTTCGGGGCACCGGAATGACTCCGGAGCGACGATGGTCGGTGAGGATGGCGCCGCACACGCTCATACTTCGAGCGGTGGGCACGGAACAACCCTATCAGAATCACTCGTTTTGCAAGTCCGGTTGCGTGCTCTGCGTCGCGGCGCCGGGGGCAACGTCCTCGGGGGCCTCGGTCGGCAGGTTCCCGTCGCTCACATGCGGAAGGCGCATCTTCAGGAGCACGACGACGTCGATGACGAGAGAGAGCACCACCCCTGCGACGATCGAGAGGAAGAAGACGAGCGGCGAGATCCACGGCTGATCGCGCAGCACGAGCATGACGACCACGAAGATCCCCAGTTTGACGAACCAGCCTCCCAGCACGATCGCGAAGAAAAGCTGCACGTACAACGGCTGGCCGAACCAGCGGTTCGCGATGAGGATGCTGATCCCCGTGATGGCGAGGAAGACGGCGGCGAGGAGCACGCCGAGCAGCCCGCTCCACAGCCCGTTCTGCCCGTCGGCGAGGAAGCCGAGCACGGCGGCGACGATGGCGAGGATGGCGGTGGCACCCGCGGCCCAGAGGAGCGTCGCGCGCAGGATCGGGGTGCTGGACACGGGATTCTGGGTCATGAGGACTCCTGGATGGGGGCGGTCGGGGCTGGCGCGGATTCGAGTGCCCTGCCGCGTCGGGAGCGATGGCTGGGAAGCATCGTCACCGTCAGGCAGGCGGCGGCGCCGACCACTCCGAAGCAGATGCCGATGAGGTACTCCCCCGGCCAGTCCTCACGGCTGCCCACATACATGAGCAGCACGGCGAGGGAGATCACGGCCGTCCACGCGTAGAAGATGAGCACGGCGTCGCGGTCGCGGTGGCCGAGGTCGAGCATGCGGTGGTGCAGGTGCTTGCGATCCGGGGAGAAGGGAGATCGCCCCTTGCCCACACGACGCACGACGGCGAGGCCGAAGTCCATGAGCGGGAGGATGACGATCGCAAGCGGCAGAAGGATGGGGATGAACGCGCCGAGGAGCTGGGAGCGCCCGAAGTCCGACTGATCGATCGCCTCGATGGCCCCCACGGGCATCTGCCCGGTGAGCGCGACCGCCGAGGTGGCCATGAGCAGCCCGATCACGAGCGCGCCGGAGTCGCCCATGAAGAGCTTCGCCGGGCTCCAGTTCAGCGGCAGGAAGCCGAGGCAGGCGCCAATGAGGACAGCGGCGAGGAAGGTCGCGAGATTGAAGTAGTTACTCTCCCCCACATCCCTGCTGAGGGAATAGGAGTAGATGAAGAAGACGACGTTGGCGATGAGGCAGACGCCCGCGACGAGACCGTCGAGACCGTCGATGAAGTTCACCGCGTTCATGACGATGACGATGGAGAACATCGTCACGGCGATGCTCACCCAACTGGAGACGAGGATCATCTCTCCCACGGGGAGCGCGAGAATCTGCAGACCGCCGATGACGGTGATGATGCCGGCGGCGAGAAACTGCGCGCCGAGCTTGATCATCCAGTCCAGATCCCAGAGATCGTCGATGACGCCGACGACGGCGATGAGGAGCGCGGCGCCGAGGACCGCCCACATCGTCTGCGGCGGCGTCCACATGATGTCGAAGAAGGGGTGGTCGGCCGCGGAGACGCCGATGGCGGCGGCGATCGCGAGGA
>JAATFJ010000362.1 GCA_015655255.1 Actinomycetales bacterium
ACCGCAGCATTCCTCGAGCCCTACGCACCGACCGAGACGCACGGCGATCACTTCCACGGCACCACGACAATGCCCCCGGAGGAACTCGTCGGATGGCTGCGCACCGCCGGCAGTCAGGGAATCGGCGTGAAGGTCCACTGCACGGGCGATGCGTCCGTACGGTTCGTCCTCGACGCCGTCGAGACCGTGCGCGCAGAGGGAGTCACGGTGCCGTTCCACGTCGCGCACGGCCAGTATGTGTCCGAGAGCGACATCCCGCGGTTCGCCGCGCTTGATGTCGTCGCGGAGATCTCCCCCGCGCTCTGGTTCCCCGGCGTCATCGTCGATGTGCTGCATCAGGTGGTCAACGAGGGCGTGAGCGCGCGCATCCACCCCAACCGATCCCTCATCGACAGCGGCGCGACCGTGGCATGCGGCTCAGACTGGCCCGTTTCCCCGGATCCGAATCCGTGGGTCGCGATCAGCGGGCTCGTCACCCGCGCGGACCCGTACGGACAAGTTCCCGGAACGGTCTGGCCGGAACAGGCGATCACTGTCGCGGAGGCGTTGGCCGCTTATACCGTGGGCGGCGCGTATGCGCTCGGGCTCTCGTCCGAGATCGGTTCGCTCACACCGGGGAAATCCGCCGACTTCGTTGTGCTCGACCGCGATCCGTTCGCCGTCGACCCCGCCGAACTCGCGGCGATGGTCACCCGGCAGACCTGGTTCGCCGGCGCTCAGGTCTACGCCGCTTAGCAGCGCCATTCTCCGCAATCATCGCTGCGCTTTTTTCTCTCCAATTGGAGATTTATCGTTTGTCCGCTCGTCCTTCGCATCCCCTCCCGCACTGAGAGAGCTCGCCGTCCGGCAACTCCTCGTACCGAAAGGAACCCGCACCATGATGACCCGCACCGTTTTCCGGCACCGCCTCCGTGGCGGTGCCATCGTGGCCGGCTTCGCTGTTGCCGCACTCACCCTCACCTCCTGCGGCACAACGGCTGATACAGACAGCGGAACCAGCAGTCCCGCGACGGACGACGGCACCGTCGACACGATCGTCTTCGACTACCCCTTCACCGCGCTGCCCATCTACGAAGTACTCACCACCCAGGCGCAGGCCTATGCCGAGGAAAAGGGAGTCACCCTCGAGGTCACGAACGACAACATGGACCTGTCCACTCAGGTGTCCAACCTCAACACCTGGCTCGCCAAGGCCCCCGACGCGATCGTGAGCTTCCCCATGGACACCGCATCGATCGACAGCATCGCGAAGAGCTTCATCGACCAGGGCACGACCTGGGTGACCTACGGCGGCGACCTGGACAACCAGGACGCGTCCCTGCAGTTCAGCTTCTACGACTCCGGCTACATGTTGGGCAGGGACGCGGGCGAGTGGGCGAACGAGAACCTTGACGGCACCGGCAAGGCGCTCCTCCTCATCGATCAGACGATCCAGCTGGGCCAGGAGCGCACTCAGGGGATCATCGACGGACTCAGCGAGACAGCGCCCGACGTCGAGATCATCGCCGAGCAGCAGGGCATCACCCCGGAGGAGGGACTCTCGATCACGACCTCCACGCTGTCCCAGGATCCTGACGTCAACATCGTGCTCGCTGCCGCCGGCGATGCCGCGCAGGGCGCCTATCAGGCCCTCGTGTCCTCCGGCCGCGCGGTGGACGACGCCGACACCTACGTGGGCGGCCTCGACGGCAACCTCTCCCTCCTGCAGGCCATGAAGCGCGGAGAGTTCGTGCGCGCCGTCACCACGATCGATCCCGCAGAGATCGCCCATGCCGCCATCGACGTACCCCTCGCCGCCGCGGCGGGGGAAATGGATCCCGGCGAGGTCTACAACGTCGACGTCGACCTCGTCACTCACTACTACGCCGGCCTCGACGACCTCATCACCAGCTTCGGCGGATGATCCCGGTCGGGCGGCCGCACCGGCCGCCCGACTCCCTCCCCGTCCCTCCTCGAAAGGTCTGGACCATGATGCTCTCCGTCCGTAACCTCAGCAAGCGTTACGGGGCGACCCTCGCGCTCGACGGCGTCGATCTCGACATCGGCGCCGGCGAGGTGCACGCGCTCCTCGGCCACAACGGCGCCGGAAAATCCACGCTCATCGGCTGCCTCGGCGGCGGCACGAGCCCCAGCTCCGGCACGATCACCGTCGACGGAAGCACCGTCGAGAGTTTCACACCGCGCTCATCGATCGCCGAGGGGATCGCGGTCATCTACCAGCACCTCTCCCTCATCGACGGTCTCTCCGTGACGGACAACCTGTTCCTCGGCCAGGAGCGCACTCGCGCGGGCGTGCTCCTCGACCGCGCGGAGCAGCGACGCATCGCTCAGGAGTCCCTCGACCGCGTCGGAGCCACCGCACGCCCCGATGACCTCATCGGCGAGCTGTCCATCGGACAGCGCCAGCTCGTCGAGATCGCGAAGGCGCTGCAACGCGAGGCGAAGATCCTCATCCTCGATGAGCCCAGTGCGGCGCTCTCCCCCGTAGAGGCCGACAACCTCGCCGCGCTCGTCGAGAGCCTCACCCGACAGGGCATCGCGATCCTGTACGTCACCCACCTCCTCGAAGAGGTCATGCGCCTCGCCGACCTGGTGACCGTGCTCCGCAACGGCAAGGCGGTGTGGACAGCGACGGAGCGGGACTTCACCAAGGCCGACCTCGTCGCTGCCATCAGCGACGGCCACGCGGGAGAGGCGGTGCTGCCCCATGAACTCGATGACACGGGCGCCGTCCCCGCGTTACGTCTGGAGGATGTGCGCGGGCCCGGCATCGGACCCATCACGCTCGACGTGCGCCCCGGGGAGGTCGTCGCCCTCTACGGGCTCATCGGCTCGAGCCGCACGCGACTCCTCGAGATGCTCTTCGGGAACACAGCGATCGACTCGGGTCGCGTGCTCGTGGACGGAGAACCGGCCGACCTCCGTTCCCCGCGCACCGCGCTCGCCTCGCGCATCGCGCTCGTCCCGGGAGACCGGGCACGCCAGGGTCTCTTCAGCTCTCTTCCCGCGCTCGACAATCTCGTCGTCCGGGTCATGGAGACGGTGTCGCGTGCAGGAGTCCGCCGCGTTTCCCGGGAACGCGCCACCTTCTTGGCGGCGGCGACCGACCTCTCCCTGCGCCCCCTGGACCCGTCGCTCACTGCGGGGCGGTTCTCCGGCGGTAATCAGCAGAAGCTCCTCTTCGGGCGCTGGGTGAACGACCGCACCGATGTGCGGGTCCTGCTGCTCGACGATCCCACGCAGGGCGTCGATGTCGGTGCGCGCGCAGAGATCTATGCGGTCGTGCGCGAATTCGCCCGACGGGCGGGCGCAGCCGTCATCTTCGCCACGAACGAACCAGAAGAGGTGAAGGCGCTGGCGCACCGTTGTGTCGTCATGCGCAAGGGGCGCGTCGTCGACATCCTCGACGTCCCGCACACCACCGAAGAGCAGCTGCTCTCCCTCATCCATTCCGAGCGCTCCGCCGCCTGACCCCACGCCGACCACCCGCTCCCAGGAAGGCACCCTCTCATGCCTCGATCATTCCGCTCGCGCCTCCTCGACGCACTGATCAACAACCCGCTCCTCGTCCTGCTCGTCGCGATGATCGTCATCGTCGCCCTCGCAACGGACGGCACGCTGCTCAGCTGGATCAACGTGCGCGGCATCCTCCTCGACGGCGCGATCATCGCCGTCCCCGGCGCCATGCTCATCATCTCCGGATACATCGACCTCTCCGTCGGATCGACGCTCGCACTCGGTGGCGTCGCGGCGGGGACGATCATGGCCGGAGGGGGAACGCCCGTCTTCGCGGTCCTCGCGGCCCTCGGCGTCGGTGCGCTCGTGGGACTCGTCAATGCGATCGCGAGCCCCCTGCTGGGTCTCTCCGCCTTCATCACCACGCTGGGAACGCTCACCGCCGTGCGCGGCGTCGCCCAGCTCGTCAGCCCCCTCGGGGCGAACAACTTCGGCGAGGCCTTCACCTACCTCGGTGTCGGCACCTTCCTCGCGATCCCCCTGGCCGTGTGGATCGCCGCCGCGCTGCTGATCCTCGGCGCACTGTTCCTCACCGTCACCCCCGCCGGTCGACACGTCTACGCGATCGGTGTGAACCGGCAGGCCGCTCATCTCTCCGGCGTCAACGTCACCCGCCTGCCCTTCCTGCTCTACCTCGCCTCCGGCGCCGCGGCAGGGCTCGCGGGTGCCATCACCGTGGCGCGCCTCAATAGCGCCCCGGCAGGACAGCTCGGCGTCGGCTTCGAGCTCACCGTCCTCACCGCGATCCTCCTGGGTGGTGTCGCTCTGACCGGAGGCGAGGGCAACATGCTGGGCGTGCTCGTCGGCGTGCTCTTCCTCGGTGTGCTCAACAACAGCCTCGTCCAGTTGGGGGTGACGAGCTTCTGGCAGAACGTCGCGAGCGGCCTCGCCCTCATCGCGGCGATCGGGATCGGTCTGCTCACCCACCGCCTCCGCGGACGGCTGCAGGCGGCGGAAGCGAAACGCATCGCCGCGCTGACCCCGATCACCGCCTCCTGACCGCCCACCCGCACCACGCAGAAAGACCCGCATGAGCACGAAAATCGATTTCCTCTACCTGTCCGAACCCGACATGATCCGCGCCGGCGTGACCGACATGGCCGCCTGCGTCGACACCATCGAGGAGATGTTCTCCCTGCTGCACAGCGGCGACTACCGTATGGCGGGACCGAACAGCGACTCCCACGGCGCGATGATCACCTTCCCCGAGGGCTCCCCTTTCCCCGGGATGCCGGTCCCGACCGCGGACCGCCGATTCATGGCGATGCCCGCCTACCTGGGCGGCTCCTTCGGAACCACGGGGACGAAATGGTACGGATCGAACGTCGCCAACCGTGAGAAGGGTCTCCCTCGCTCGATCCTCACCTTTATCCTCAACGACACCGATACCGGTGCGCCGCTCGCCTACATGTCCGCGAACCTGCTTTCCGCCTATCGCACGGGGGCCGTTCCCGGCGTCGGGGCCCGGCACCTCGCCCGCAGGGACTCCTCCGTCGTCGGCATCGTCGGCCCCGGGGTCATGGCCCGGACCTCGCTCGCCGCCTTCCTCGTCGCCCGTCCGGGCATCACGACGGTGAAGGTCAAGGGACGCAGCAGGAACGGAATCGAACGGTTCCGTTCCTGGGCGGCCGCGGAGTACCCCCAGCTCACCGTCATCGATGTGGACACCATCGAGGAGGCCGTGCGCAACTCCGACATCGTCACGTTCTGCTCTTCCGGCGATGTCGGCGACCCTTCCACCTACCCGCTCGTCGAACGCTCCTGGGTCAAGCCCGGCGCCTTCCTCAGCATGCCCGGTCCCAGCAACACCGACGAGGGAATGGATGCACCCGACGTCCGCAAGGTCGTCGACAACACCGGCCTGTACGAGGCGTGGGCCGCGGAGGTGCCCGCCCCGACGCACCACCATGTCCCCATCATCGGCTGCAAGTTCATGGATCTCATCGCCGCGGGGCGGATGCGCCCGGAGGAGCTCGAGGATCTCGGCGCGATCGTCGCGGGCGCTACCCCCGGTCGCGAGAACGACGAGGAGATCATCATCCTCTCGGTCGGCGGCATGCCCGTCGAGGATGTCGCCTGGGGCACCCGGGTGTACCGCAGGGCGAAGGAGCGCGGCATCGGCATCGAGCTGAATCTCTGGGACGCACCCGCGCTCTCCTAAGCATCCCCCACCCCTAAGAATGGCCAGAAAGCAGCATCATGGAACATGTCAGCATCGCCGTCGTCGGACTCGGCTCGATCGGATCAATGGCCCTGTGGCAGGCGGCACGAGCAACACAGGATGACCCGCACGCGCGCGTCGTCGGCATCG
>JAATFJ010000153.1 GCA_015655255.1 Actinomycetales bacterium
GATGATGCGCGGCTTCCCCGCGAGGGCAATGGCGATGAGCGCGCGCTGCTTCATGCCGCCGCTCAGTTCATGCGGGTACTGATGGAACACGCGCTCCGCGTCCGCGAGGCCAGCAGTCCGGAGGCTGTCCACGGCAGCCTCCCGATACGCCTCCGCGGGGAGCTTGCGATCATCATTGAGCTGTACGGCCTCCACGACCTGCTGCCCGATCTTCTTCACCGGGTTGAGCGAAGTGGCGGGATCCTGAGGGATGAAGCCCACGTAGTTTCCGCGCACCCGTGCCATGCGCTTGTCCGGCCAGCCCGTCACGTCGACGCCGGAGTAGGAGATGGTGCAGCGACTCACCCGCGCGGACGGAGCCAGCAGCCCCAATGCCGCCTGGATCAGGGTCGTCTTGCCGGAGCCAGACTCCCCGACAAGCGCGACGATCTCCCCGGAATCCACATGGATGTCGACGCCACGAACGGCGGGATGCCAGATGCGCCGTGCGCCCCGGTAGTCCACCCCGAGATCGGTGACGCGCAGGAGCGCATCGGCGTCCGTCTCGGCAGGACGCTCTGCGACGAGCTGATCGGTCATCGACGGTTCTCCTTCCTCAAGGACGTGCTGATCCGGTGGGTTGTGATGACGACGAGAGCGAGGGCGATTCCTGGCAGGATCGAGATCCACGGGTACACCGCGAGGTAGTCACGCCCTTCGGCGACGAGCAACCCCCATTCGGGATGGGGCGGGGGCGCACCATATCCGAGGAATCCGAGCGAGGCGACGGCGAGGATGGAGGTCCCCACCTCAAGAGCGGCGAGCGCGACGACGGAACTCAGCGCATTGGGCACCACGTGCCGGGTGATGATGCCCCAATGCCCCACGCCGAGACCGGAGGCGGCGCGCACGTAATCTCTCCCCACGACGCCGAGCACTTCTGAACGCATCACACGGGCAAAAGAGGCGATCGACGATATCCCCACGGCAATGGCGATGTTCTGCGTGGAGTATCCGAGCACGGAGACGATGACCATCGCGAGCAGCAGGCTGGGGATGGAGAGGAACACGTCGATGATGCGCATCGTCACGGTGTCGACGACGCCGCCGATGTAGCCGGCCGTGAGTCCCACGATGGTTCCCACGACGAAGGCGATGACGACGGCGAGCAACGTCGCAGTGAGCGTGGTGCCCGCACCGTACACCGATCGGGAGAAGAGGTCTCTTCCCAGCCTGTCTGTGCCGAAGATGTGTTCCAGGCTGGGCGGCGCGAAGCTCAGCGCAGGATCGCCGTCGTAGGGGCTGTACGGCGTGAACAACGAGGGGAACAGCGCCCACGCGATGGCGATCAGCACGATGATCCAGGACAGCACAAGGAAGGGCTGTCGAACGATATCGACGATCCCTCCGCCGATCCGTTGCGCACGCGTTGGCTGCTCGGCCGCGGGCGCAACACGGGAGTCCGTTACGGGCCTGGCCTCGGCAACGTGTTCGATGGTCATGGCGTGCTCCTCACGCGGTTCGTACCGCCAACGACGCGCGCAGTCGCGGGTCGAGCAACGGATAGATGAGGTCGACGACGAGATTGATGATGGCGAAGCTCGCGGCGACGAAGACCACGATCCCCTGGACGAGCGGAACGTCGAGCGTGTTGATGGCCCCCTGGGTAAGTCGCCCGACGCCGGGCCGGGCGAAGACGGTCTCCGTGATAACGGAGCCAGCGATGAGGTTGCCGAAGGTGATGCTCGCGATCGTCAGCGCAGGGAGGCTTGCATTGCGGAAGACGTCGCTGATGATGATCCGTCCGCGCGTTGCGCCCTTTCCCCTGCTCGTGGTGACGTAGCCCGCGTCGAGCTCGGTCGAGAAGCTCCGCACGAGGAGCTGCGCGATGGGTCCGGAGACGGGGATCGCGAGCGTCACGAGCGGGAGCACGAGGGTCTGCCAGCCGTTATCACCGAAGGAGGGGAACCAGCCCAGCCAGAACGAGAAGATCTGCAGCAGGAGAATACCGAACATGAACACGGGCACGGAGACCGCCGCAGACGGCAGCGCCTCGACGAGGTTGCGCAGCCAGGCGTGGCGCGTCGAGCTCGCCACGAGGGCGATGAGGAACGCGAGGACCACGGCGAGCAGCAGTGCACCGATGGCGAGGATGAGCGTGCTGGGCAGCACGTCGAGGAGGGCGGCGGTGACGGAGCGCCCGGACTGCACCGAGTTCCCGAAGTCGCCGATGGCGGCGTGCCCGAGCCGGTCGAGGTACTGCAGGATCTGCGGCTTGTCGAAGCCGTAGCTCGCGGCGACCTGCGCGCGGACGTCATCGGGGATCGTGTTGAGCTCCGCGGGGTCGAAGAGCAGGTCGACGGGGTCGGCGGGCAGCACGAACAGCAGGAGGAAGGTGACGGTGAACGCGGCCCAGATGACGAACAGGGCGCGTCCGACCTTGAGTGCGACGTAGTGCAACACGGGTTCTCCGGGGTCGGTGGTAGGGGGCCTCAGGCGGATGCGGGTGCCGTCACGGCTCGTGCGCGGTCGGCTCCGGCGACGAGCGGGGCGAGGCCGAGGTTCTGCCGCAGCGTCTCGCCCTCGTAGTCGCGGTGGAAGAGACCGCGCTGCTGCAGCAGCGGCACGACCTGGGCGGTGAAGGCCTCGAAGTCGACGGCGGTGTCGGCGGACATGATGGTGAAGCCGTCGGCGGCTCCCGCGCGGTACCACCTCTCCAGGTCGTCGGCGATGTGTTCGGGGACGCCGGCGAGGAGACGGTGCCCGCTTCCGCTCGCGGAGCGGATGACGAGTTCGCGCACCGTGAGCGGCTCGTGGAGGATGAGCGCCCGCGTGCTCCGCAGGAAACCGTCGGAGTGCGGCGGGTGCGGTGCGGCGTCGAGGACGTCAGCGGTGATGAGCGTGTCGAGCCCGATGCCCTCCGGGTCCAGGCCGAGGTGCGCGGCGATGCCCGCGGAGGCCTTGTCCGGGTCGAGGGTGTCGACGAGCTCGTCGATGCGGTCCTGCACGGCGCGCTCGCTGTCGGCGATGAGGACGACGGCGCCTAGCGAGGTGGCGATCTGCTCCGGGTCGCGGCCCGCCGCCGCGGCGCGTGCCCGGGTGTCGCGACGGAAGGCGACGGCCTCGTCGATGTCCTGGCCTGCCGTGAAGACAACGTCGGCCCAGCGCGCGGCGATCCGCAGGCCGCCGGGCGAGCCGCCGGCCTGGACGAGTACGGGTCGGCGCTGTGGGGAGGGCGGTACGGAGAGCGCCCCGCTCACTCGGAAGAACTCGCCGTTATGCGCGACGTGGTGGATATGCGCCAGATCGGCGAAGCGGCCCGTCACCGCATCCGCGACGATGGCGTCAATATCCCAGCCGTCCCAGAGTCCGAGCACGACGCGGAGGAACTCGTCCGCTCTCCGGTAGCGCTCATCTTTATCCGGCGGAGCGTCGTAACCGAAGGCGGGCGCCGCCGCGGTGGAGAACGTCGTGACCACGTTGAAGGCGGATCGACCGCCGGTGACGATATCCAGGCCCAGGAAACGGCGCGCGAGATTGTAAGGATCGTTGTAGGTGCTGCTCGCCGTGGCAATCGCGCCGAGTCCGGACGTCCCGGAGAGCAGGTCGGCGAAGAGCACCGTCGGTTCGATCCCCGCGGACGGGTTCGCCGCGATCTCCGGGCCGAGGCTGGGTCCGTCACCGAGGAAGATCGCGTGGATCTTGGCCCTTTCCGCGAGGCGCGAGAGTTCGCGGTAGCGAGCGACGTCGACCCAGGCGCGCGGATCGCGGCCCGGTATCCGCCAGGCGGAGCGGAAGTGCCCCGGAGTCATGAGGGAGAGGTTGAGGTGGAAACGCGTCATCGTTCCTGTCCGTTCTGCGTGGTCGTGTGCGGGCGAGGCGTCCAGCCCAGGAGAGGGGCGAGCTCCGTCGCGGTCGCGGCGAGCAGCCGCTTGTGCTCGGCGAGAACCGGATTCGCCGGGGGGAAGCTCACGAGCAGCTCGGTCGCCGCGGCGACGCCCGCATCGGCGGCGAGGCGCTCGGCGATGGAGGACGGCTCGCCGAACCAGGTGTAGTCGCGTTCGAGGTACTGCTCCGGGGTGACGGCGGCCGCCTCCTCGCGCCCCAGCGCGCCGAACCACTCCTGCCAGCGCCGCGCGCCGTCGACGAGCTTCGACAGCGCCTCCGCCC
>JAATFJ010000379.1 GCA_015655255.1 Actinomycetales bacterium
GTCGGCAAGTCGACCCTCGTCAACGCCCTCGTCCCGGGCGCGGACCGAGCAACGGGACACGTCAACGAGGTCACGGGCCGCGGACGGCACACGTCCTCGTCGACGGTGTCGCTGCGCTTCTCGGATAAGGAGGGCCACGGCTGGGTCATCGATACGCCTGGTGTGCGTTCCTTCGGGCTCGGGCATGTGAACCCCGACAACATCCTCGCGGCGTTCACGGAGCTCGCCGCGATCGCCGAGGACTGTCCCCGCGGCTGCACGCACCTGCCGGATGCACCAGACTGCGCGCTCAACGAGGCCGAGGAGCGCGGGGAACTGGGCGAGAACGGTGCCGCACGCCTCACCTCGCTGCAGCGGCTCCTGGAGACCTTCGCCGACCGGTCCTGAGCACGCGGATAGGCTGAGACGGTGACGAACCTCCGCCTCGAACCCGGTACCTCCGCCCCCGATTTCACCCTTCTCGATCAGGACGGCTCGCCCATCTCCCTCGCTGATCTGCGCGGGCAGAGGACGATCCTGTACTTCTATCCTGCGGCGATGACCCCGGGCTGCACCACGGAGGCCTGCGACTTCCGGGACAGCTTCTCGTCGCTGCAGGGCGCGGGTTACCGCATCGTCGGCATCTCCCGCGACGAGCCCGTGAAGCTTGCCGAGTTCCGTGCGCGCGACGGGCTCACCTTCACCCTGCTCAGCGATCCCGACCACGCCGTCCACGACCGCTACGGCGTCTGGGGAGAGAAGATGAACTACGGGAAGGTCATCGAGGGCGTCATCCGCTCGACGTTCCTCCTCGACGAGCAGGGCGTCATCACGCACGCGCTCTACAACGTCAAGGCAACGGGACACGTCGCCCGCATCCGGAAGCTCCTCGGGCTGGCGTAAGCCGCTGATCCTCCGCGGTCTTAGCAGGACCGCGGGTAGTCACGCCTCAATCGCAGGCGGTCACTCGGTAAAGACCCGCATCGCCCGAGGTGAAGACCGGCTCGACGACGTCGGTGGACTCGACGCCGCGAAGACCGGCGTACTCCCCCGCCTGGCTCTTGCCGATATCGAGGGTGTCCTCGAAGTCGAGCAGCCAATAGGCGCGTGTCGCGTGGACGGCCTCGCAGACCGCGGGATCCGTATCCGCGTCGATCAGGTTCGACGTGATCGGCACGTACTCCTCCCGCGGCAAGCTCAACGAGTGCCGGGAGGTGACTTCGCGATCCTCCAGGGCGTACGCCACGGCCGATCCTTCCCAGGGATTGACGATGATCACGTCATCCTGCGGGACGAACCGATCGATCTCATCGAGGACGGCTTTCTCATCGGCGGTGAGGAGCAGACTGTCCTTGGTCAGTGCGAATTCCTTCGCCACCGACGCTGTCGCGGCGCGGTGCGACGGTTCGGCGCAGATCATCACGACTACGATCGCGGCGACAGCCGTCACCGCGACGCCGATGGAGCGCGCAGAGATCCGGCCCTTCCCACGCTCTTCCGCTAACCGCCGCACGCGCTCGACGAGCGCGGCGAAGCCACTGGCGGCGAGGAGCACGCTGGGGATCGCGGTGAGAGCGGCGAGACGGAACGAGTCGTTGTACCAGGGACCGGTGAGTAGCGAGCGCAAGGAACTCACGCTGAATCCGGCCCCGACCGTCCAGAGGCACCCTGCGACGGCCCAGCAGAGGAGGAGCCACAGCCCCTGCCGACGGCGGATGAGCACGGCGATGCCCACGAAGACGAGCGCACTCACCGAGAACTGGATCGGGTTGACGTTGAACGAGTTCATGAGGAACTCGCCGAGGGCCTGTCCGGCGCTTTCCTTGGGACCCCAGGTCGCCGTATCCGCGGCAGGGCGAACGAACCACCAGATCGCGATGCACAGCAGCAGACCGAGGGAGAGGAGGGTGACGCGCACCCGCGGGACCGCTCCCGGCTTCCTGATAAGGGTCCAGCCTTCCAGAACGATCAGCGGCGCGATGAAGACCGCCGCGCTCGTCAACGCATTGGGATGGGCGAGAACGATCGCCGCCGTACCGACGAGAATCTGGATCGTGAGCGTCAGCGGGTGGCGCACGCGCTCCCCGGCGACGGCCTTTGCCCCTTCCCTCAGCACGACGAGGAACGAAGGCAGCAGCGCGTACCCGAGAAGGTTCGGGTACAGAATCCCCCACTTCAGCATGAGACCGGGGAACGACAGGAACGCGGCGGAGAGAACGCCCGTGGCTCCCACGAGAATCGGTGAGGACGGGCGCAGCGCGAGTGCGAGGTTCACCATCCCCAGCGGCCAGATGAAGGCCGCCACGACGAATGTCGTGGCGTTGGTCGCCGCGGGGATCGAGGCGGGGAAGAGCTCGAAGATCACAGAGGTGAGATCGTGCCACGCCGCCGGATAGAAAGCGAACTGGCCTTGCGTCCCCAGACTCATGGAGTTCAGCGTCAGGCTGGACCCGTCACCGGTGTCCGCGATGTACCGGATGGCGTTGAGATGGAAGATGTTGTCGTAGCTCTGCGAGATCGCCAGCGGGTCGCCGATCATCGCCTTCAGCTGGAGGCAGAGGATGATGGCGCCGAGCCCCGCACCGACGAGCCCGAAGAGAATGCTCCGCCGGGGTGCCGGCTGCCCCGCGTTGCCCTTCCTCCCGAAGAAGAACGACACGGCCCAGGCACCGAGGATGAACACCGCCGCCAGCGCGGCGTACGTCAGGACACCCCATTGAAGCTTCAGGAGACCAGCAACGATCGCCGCCACAGAGAGACAGGCGACCGAGAGCAACGGCGCATCGAGCAGTCGCCGGTGCAACGGCAGTCTCAGCACCCATCCAATGAAGAATCCGGGCACGAAAACGAGCGCCCCTCCCCACAGGACGAGGGGGATCATTTCTACCCAGTGCATGGAATTCCTCGCTGTTTCGCAACCGGCGGCGGCGGGGTCGGCCCCACCATAACCTTCCCATCATAGGAAGACGCGGACGCCGCACCTGTGTGCGCAGGCCCCGCCGCGCTCAGCGGCGCTTCTGCGGGGGCTTCCCCTCCGACCGGGCTCCCGCGAGCAGGAGCACCACTCCCACGAGGCAGGGAACGCCGACGGCGAAGACGGTGAGCCAGGAGATCGGCGGCACCGTGAGCGCGGCCGCGGCGATCGCGATGCCGAGAATCTGCAACACGACTCCTCCGGAACGTGCCCAGGAGATCCCCCGCAGCACGCCGACGGCGAAGACGCCCAGACCGACGGCCCCGATCGCGGTGAGCGCGATGAGGGCGACTCCCGTCGTGGCCACAGTCGCATCGCCCGAGCTCAGACCGAAGAGTTCGACGAGGGCAACGGTGAGGAGCGCCAGCCCCTCGGCCGCGAGCAGCGCTGCCGCTGCACGGGCCAGTCCGGGTGAACGCACGGTGTATCTCCTGAGGATCGGACGGCGGATGAGAGCACCCGCGCAACTGCTTCGACCACTTTATCCGGCCGGGTGAAGACGCACGGAAAACGCCCCTCATCGGGTGCGATGCAAAAAATCCTTGATTTCGCAGATCGGCTGTAACACAATGTTAACAGTCATGTGCTCCCACAGCGGCGTGGGGTGAGCGAACGCTCACACACCACAGGGCGACGGACCCCGAGAACGTCGCCCGCTTTGGGCCATCGTAACAAGCGATAGCCCATCTCAAGAATCCACACCAAGGAGCCCCCATGGACTGGCGCGATAAAGCAGCCTGCCTCACCGTCGACCCTGAGCTGTTCTTCCCCGTGGGCAACACGGGACCGGCGATCGATCAGATCGATAAGGCCAAGTCCGTGTGCGCCACGTGCACCGTCACCGAGATCTGCCTGCAGTACGCGCTCGAGACGAGCCAAGACTCGGGCGTCTGGGGCGGCCTTTCCGAAGACGAGCGCCGCGCGCTCAAGCGTCGCGCCGCCCGCGCCCGCCGCGCGTCCTGAGCCTCCGTCTCCTGCAGGCCCCCGAATCCGACGGGGGCCTTATTTCTGCAGCCAACGCAGCGGGATGTCGATCGTCACTTCCGTGCCGTTTCCCTCGGTGCCCTGCCACGTAATGCTGCCGCCGAGCTCGCCCTGGATGAGGGTGCGGATGATCTGCGTCCCCAGCCCCTGGCCGACCCGCCCCTCCGGCAGTCCGCGTCCGGTGTCGCGGACGACGACGCGCAGCTTCTCGTCCGTGCGCTGCGCATCGATCGTCACTGAACCCTCCTGCCCGGAGAGACCGTGTTCCACGGCGTTGGTCACGACCTCGGTGAGCGCAAGGGCCAAAGGTGTCGCATACTCGCTGGGGAGCACGCCGAAGCGGCCCGTCGACTGCGTGCGCGCGCGGGTGTTGGGCGCCGAGGCGACCTCGGCGACGAGCTTGAGCACACGGTCGAAGACCTCATCGAAGTCGACCTTCTGCGTGAGCCCCTGGGACAGGGTGTCGTGCACGACGGCGATCGAGTCCACTCGGCGCATGGCCTGCGTGAGCGCCTCGCGCGCTTCCTCGGAATGCGTCCGTCGCGCCTGGATGCGCAGCAGCGAGGCGACCGTCTGCAGGTTGTTCTTCAC